>JARFRH010000087.1 GCA_029287355.1 Maribacter sp.
GCTGTCATCGATTTGTTCCGTGATAAGAATATGAATGCTTAGATGCTACTTTTACATCTGAATCTCCTTGATCGACTTCTTTGATTTCTTCCACCTCGCATATCCGAAATAGAATAAGGTGGTAACTATAAAGAAAATTCCAATGGCCATATATTCATTAAATGGCACATAAGAAAGTACCCAAATCAGAACTATTAATGAAAGAATAGGAACTAACAACCCACCGGGCACTTTGAACATAGTCGGATTGGTCAAATCTGGCTTTAATCTACTTTTGAACATAGCCAATACTACACCAAGGTATATGATTAGAACCGCAGAACTAGATAAGATGGCCAATGTTTTAAAGCCACCACTTATTGCCATAATGAACATGATACTACAATATGAAATAATTGCAATATGTGGCGTTTTATATTTTGGATGAACCCTACTCAGAATTTTAGGTAGCAATCCATTTTCTGAAGCTGCAAAGGGCAGCCTAGGCATAACCAAGGCATCACCACCAATTACCGCATACATCGAAATTACCCCAGTAGCAATTAATATGGTGCCGCCAATAGGACCTACTAGACGAATGGCTACCTCCGCAAGAGGAGCTTCTTGAAATAGGGCCAATTCAGCGCCTAAGACGCCTGTTGCTACAAATTGAATTAGAAGGTATATGACCAGTATTCCAGTGATTCCAATGAAAATGCCTCTTGGAATGGATTTTCCCGGATTTTTCATTTCCCCACTGATATTCAATGCTGATTCCGAGCCTCCAAAAGCAAAAAAGAGTAGCAAACAAGCCGCTCCAAAAGTAGGTATATCGGGGAGTGCGGTCATAACCATATTTTCAGATTTGAAGCTAAAAAGACCAACCACCACAAGTAAGACCAAGGGCGTAAGTTTTAGTATGGTCAGTATGATAACCATTCCGACCCCAGACTTCACACCGCGAATATTTATTATGGCAAATACCGCTATAACAACAAAAATAAAAATCATTCGAAACCAATATTCGTTAAAGTAAGGAAACCAGATACCTAACATATCCGACATTACATTAAGAATAGCAGCGTCTGAAAGAATGCCATATCCTAACCAGAACAAGGTATTTGATAAAAATCCGGCCAATGGACCAAAGGCATCCCCTATCATGGTGTAGGCTCCGCCAGTACTTGTCTCTTTGCTACCCATTTCTGCGAAGCACAACATGATCAATCCTATCAAAAGAGAGCAAAATAGATATGCCAAGAAACTCATGGTACCTAAATAACCCGCTACATAGGCAGGTAGAATAAATATACCGGTTCCGATGGTCAAGTTAATGGCGTTAATAGCGAGTGATCCAGCTCCCAATTGCCGTTTTAATCCAGAATTTTCCTTTGAAGTCATCTGACAATAGTATGCTAAATAATCAGAACCCATACTACTGCGCCTGATATAATGTTAAAGGAACCTAGTTGAATTTTGAGCAAACAAAAAAAACACCAGTTAACAATCCCTATTATCGATAACGCAGGATTTCCTGGGCAAAAATTATTCTTTGTGCACTACCTTCGGCTTAGGGCGGAAAAATCTTGCGGATGTTTTCCGCAACGTATCATAGCCGAGACCGATATCAAAATTTATCCATGGGGTAATGGACTTGGTTTGAATATTTTCAAAATTTAGATTGTGGTATAGGGCGAAGTCACATCGGGCCATGGAATTTTAGAGGTAGATTTAGAAATCGTGTCAAGAATATTGTTAATGATACCAAGAAGTCATGTTCTTTACATCTGCTAATATTTAAATATTACAATAATGAAGATGAAACTACCATTATTGACTTTTAAGACGATGCCTTGAACTTGCCATATATTTTTAACAAAGTTAATCAAGCTTCCTTCCCGGCGTATAAGGCGCACCAGCTGCTTCTAGGGCCGCTTCAACCGTTTCCATTTCCTTAAAATAGCTCACGAACTCACCGCTAAATTTTTCAAAATCGGTTTCAGCGATTTCGATACTTCGTTTTTGGTTTTCCGTTGGGCTTTGACGTGTTTCCCAATGGCCATATGCGACTCCTCCGACACGCGATTGAATTGAAGGTGCGGTTGCTTCGTTGAATTTTTGACGAATCGGATCGCCGTATAAAAGTGCCCGTAAGTCCGTTCGTTTTTTATCCAAGGCGTTTAGTCTTTTAAAAAGTTCGGGGTTCGCTTTCGGGGTTTCCAACAGGGCCGCTTTCATATATTTTAACCGATTGTCTACCTCCCCGAGTTTCCTTCCGGCGCTCGAAAGCTTTCTTGAAAGTTCACTGGTCTTTTGTTGAAAATCGGCCACGGCATTAAAATCCGTACCGGCAACTATGTTTGATACGGGCTTGACCGTAAAGCCTTGCGAGGATCCTTGCGATTGTAGATTGCCATTGTAGGCGATAAAAAGTTCAACGGTGTACGTTCCAGGAGCGATCAAGGGCCCTTCGGCATCGCCGGCCCATGGGGGCCTGAATTCGGGTTCGGTCAATTCTATGGGGTCAGGCGCGGGTAGTTTTAAATCCCAATTCACACGGTGAAGTCCCTTTTTTGAAGTTCCTTTTATCCAACGTATTGCATTGCCATCGGTATCCTTGACCAACAGCAATACTTGGGGTTCATTTTCATTGATCTCCTCGTTTAGTCGTTCCCATCCCGGAAAAGGGATGTTCATGTTTTTTTCGCGAAGCGACTTTTCGGAATCCTTCCGCCGGGCCTTCGTAGTCTTCGGTAGGTCATGCAAATAGTACGTGAAAACGGCCCCAAAAGGTGGGTTTTCAGTCCTGAAACTCGTCGTACCCTGACCAGGCATTCCTTTGGCCTGCATGGGTACGTTCGGCACGTACCACCAAGCATCCCGAACGGAAAAGAGCTTATTCGACTTTTGGTTTATCGTATTGCTGAGTTCTCGCAATGGAGTGTAATCATCCAAGACATAAAAACCGCGCCCAAAGGTAGCACCCACCAAATCGTTATCCCTTTGATGCAACTCTAGATCGCGAAAGGCTATAGTAGGCACTCCCCCATCCAACTTGATCCAATTCGTACCCTGATTGGGCGAAAAATAGATGCCG
>JARFRH010000147.1 GCA_029287355.1 Maribacter sp.
CTTCAGCTCTCACCAAAAATCGAGGTGCTAACTTTTTTTCCAATACTGCTTGTTTCATCAAGGGGAGATACTTTAGTCGTATTTCATTGTCAGCATGTTGTATGACATTACAAATTGTCCAATTACCCTGTTCTCCAATCATCTTACTTGTTGGCCACCCGTATGTATCAAGAATATGCGTCACTTTTTTTTCATTAATGACGTGATTCTTTTCATAGATTTCTTGTTGTTCATTAACTTTTTTTGATGCTGCGCCATAAATGGTCATCAAAGAATCCCTTAATCTTATTGGTGTTTGTTCTGTTTGCCAAATCGTATCTAAAACTGCAATAAGATTTTCGGTGTCATGAACAGATGGGGGAACTTCTTTCAGCTTGTTCTTATTTGAACAGGCCATTGCTAAAAATAAAGTGACTGTTACTATAATTCTCATCCTTACAAGTTGAAAAGTTCTAAGTTGGTTTATGATGAAGCCCAGGGTCTCGGCTATGCGTAGTTAATTGTTTTTCAATACGATCCTAAAGCGCGCTTTGCCTTCTTCCAGATGTTCAATGGCTTCATTGATTTTTTCGAAAGGAAATTCTTCAACTGTTGGATAAATATCGTGTCTCACACAAAAGTCGAGCATGATTTTCGTTAAAGCAGGACTACCTAAGGGACTTCCACCAACCGACTTTTCACCACCAATTAAACTGAATGCTGGTATTGCCATGGGTTCTAAAACGGCGCCTACGGTATGAAGTCTTCCTTTAGGAGCTAAGGTGCTTAAAAAGGAACTCCAATCCAAAGTGACATTTGTTGTGTTTAGAATAAAGTTCAGTTTTCCAGCAATACCTTCTAATTCTTCTGGGGATTTTGAATTGATGACTTGATTCGCGCCCATATTCAAAATTTGTTCTTTTTTATTCGGATTAGAGCTAAAGGCGATTACTTCGCAGCCCCAAGATTTTAAAAATTTAAGCGCCATGTGCCCTAATCCACCAATTCCTATAACACCAACCGTATCAGTTGGTTTTACATTAGCCAATATAATAGGATTAAAAACGGTAATTCCACCACACAATAGGGGACCTGCTTTACTCATATCAATTGCTTCCGGAAGCGGAATAGCCCATGACCAATGTCCTCGAACATAGTCAGCAAAACCACCGTGTCTGCCAACAATTGTTGCTTCATTGTTAGCACAAAGATGATGCGAACCATCCATACATTCCTGACAGCTCATGCATGATGCTGAAAACCAGCCCAATCCTACTTTGTCTCCAATTTTCACGTTTTTAACGGCTTCACCCGCGGCTATGACTTCACCCACAATTTCGTGACCAGGAACAAGCGGGTATTGCGTCATTCCCCATTCATTATTTATCATACTTAAATCAGAATGACAAATGCCACAATACCTTACTTTAATATCGACTTGTTCGGACCCTATCGCTCCTAATTCATATGAAAAAGGCCTTAGTTTTGCTTTTGGTTCAGTAGCTGCGAATGCGTTTACTTTCATAGGTTCGATTATTTAATTTAATTAATGTATATAGTACTCATAAGGGTTGGAGTATGGCGAGTCGCGATTTCACCTAACTAATTTAGCAAAAAGAAACCGAGCCTTAAGAAAATCCTACGGATTTTCAGAGTACATATAAATGAGCAATTTAGTATTCACCTTGTTGGCTACTGGTTTTTTAGTCGTAAATTCTAATGATTTCCCCATTTCCTTTGCCTTTTACACTTCGCACATATCCGTTGATTACTTTAGGCATTGGAATTGGATTGTGTCCTGGAAAATAATCCTTGTACTTTTCATAAGCATCTTCTACCATTCCAGATGAAACCACATTTACTCGAATCCCATTTTCGATTTCCAATGCTACTGCTTGAACAAAACTATGTATTCCACCATTAACCATTGAAGCACTTGCCGTTTTTATTACTGGGTCGTCCGCTAAAATACCTGTTGATAACGTTATAGAGCCTTTATGGTTTAAATAATGCACTCCGATGCGAACAAGATTGACTTGTCCCATCAATTTACTTTTTAGTCCGATGTAGTAATCGTCTTCCGAGAGTTCGTTAAAATTCGACCATTTAGCCTCGCCAGCAATACAAATTATCGCGTCCAATTTACCGATCTTCTCAAACATCAGTTCAATCGAATTGCTATCCGAAATATCTACTAGAACATGGCCACTTGTACGACCGGCAATCAAAACGTCGTCTTCTTTATTGAAATGGGTAACAACCTTATTTCCAATTGTTCCATTACCTCCGATTATTAGAATTTTCATTGAATTATTTTTTGAAAGTGATACCCTAAAATATTGAACTCTTGGTTAAAATAGAATTTTTGGGAACGTGAGTTAGAAACATAGGTATTTTAACTTATGGATTGATACCCCTTTTGTATCGACCATTCTTCAATTTTATCAAAGAATAGTTTTCCAAAGCCCTTAGCTTGTAATTTTTTATTGATTACTACATTGTCAAGCTCTAATTGTTTTCCACAATATATCCTTATGAAGGTCCATCCGCTAGATATTCCTATTATTTTTGTCCTGTTCATTTAGACCAAAACAGGTGTAGTTTTTGAACTCGTGCATTTGTCTCAGCATAAGTTCAATATCCTTTTCTCCTTTATCAGGGTTAAGCTGAAGAAGTAGTTCTTTATTTTCCTTGGATTTTTTAAAGGGTTAATTGTTTTTACAAGTAGATTAGTCATATTGATATATTTAATTATTTAGATATGATTAATTAAAAAAATATTATTGGGTCAGATATGTACAGAAATCAATAATGGTTTGCTCATTTCTTTTAAAATAGGACCATTTACCGTGTCTCGTCATTAACAATAAGCCACATTTTTCCATATTATTTAGATAGGTTGAAATTGTAGATTGGGAAAGTTTAGCTTTTTCTTGAATGTACGTTACACAAACGCCATCATTGAAATGTTTTAAAGTTTCATGGGGAGGGAAATTCTTTTCAGGGGCTTTTAGCCATTCCATAATCTGCATTCTGGTTGGGTTGGCTAAACACTTTCCAATTTCTGTTGCCGATTTTAAAGTCATACGCAAAAATATCTATAATTCTAGATATGTAGTTATGATTATTTGATTTTTTTTGTGAAGATGATCTATTCGTTGTCGAAACCTCTTTTACAGCGGTAAATAGTTCACGATACTTTACTAGCTTCGCAGGTGTTAGCCTATCATATAAGCAAGCATGACCAAAAATCCTTCGCGAAAACTATTTTTATCAGCTGCCTTACTGTGGTTTTGTACAACGGTAGTCGGTATAACCCAAACGCCTAAAACCGATTTGGATTCGATTACGGAGGACTCTTACCGGCGCATGTTAAAACGGGTAGCGCTTGAGAAAAAAACAGATTCCGTTCTTGCGAGTCCTATACAAGCAAGGCAAAATGTCGAAAAATCAAGAGAACATCAGAGGTGGTATTACGCGGTAGCGGTGCTCACAATAGCTGGAGTAATACTATGGTATTACAGAAGGGCTTCTAAACGAGGGACACATTGAAAGAATAATGCTTGTTCTTATATAAGTTTTGGGGGGTGGCCGCTTAAGTGTGGTTGGAGCAGGAATAGGGACTGTATATTTCAAATTCCAAAATCCAAAATCCAAATTCAAAAATTCCAAACGGACGCTTACATCGAGCGCCCCGAAGAATCGGGAGAGATGATTTTTAGTAAGAGCTTCGTATTCGACTCCGCCTGTCTGCCATACAGCCCGCTCGAACTGACGTAAACTTTTGACATCCTTTTTCCCAGCTCTCAACTATTTATCGGTAGACAATTCGTCCAATTGGCTAACAGATAGGGTTGTTCAGAAGCGGGGTAGCGCTTTAACCCCTTCCGTCATCTTCGCTCCGCCTCTCGTTAGGCAAGCTGGATGCCAACTTATCCGGGCTATGGGAAGAAACCCTGTCTTGTATTTCTTGTTATCAAATCGCTTAAGTTTCAAGATTTCCGCCTCACAATGTTAACCTTTTGTTGATCGAAACATAGAACACTTGAAAGGGTTATGGGAAACCACGCCGTGGATCTCCTTTTTGATGGGAAACAGAACCCCAAGAAGTTTTGATACACTAATCGATTAACACCTAAATAGTTTAAATTATGAAAACAAAATTGAAACTTTTATTCGTTTTAGTAAGCCTTGGACTATGCTTTCAAAGCTGTAACAAAGACAATTTTGAAGAGACGGTTCTCAATGAACCCATTGCTGCGGAACCTATTGATGAAGTTGTTGAATTAGGTTCGGTCTCTATCAATGCTTTCGTTAAGGATGTCATTCAAGTAACCACTGGAAAACCATTTGAATTGGAAGAGCTGTTGGATGAAATGCTTGTACAAATTATGGATGATCCGTATGATGGCGCTATAGTGTTTAGCAGTAATTATAGAGATATAACCGGAGCGATTCCACTAGCACCAGGAAGCTATTCGCTACTGATCTCTAACTATGATTTTTCAGCACAACGGTTTGATACTCCAAGTCATGGTGTTCTTTATGAGTATTTTTCTGTTGTAGCAGGTGCAAATACTCCATTAGATCTTGAATTGGCTTTGCTCGATGTAGCAGCTACGATTAATTTTTCAAGCGAAATACTTGCAGCATATCCTGATATTTCTGCAAGAGTAGAATATGTACAGCTGGGTTTTGGTATAGGCCCGAACCTAACTTGGACAACTGCTGATAACGCACGCACGGGCTACCTTAATACCTATGTCGGTGATTTTGGTTTCGAGCGATTTTCTGGAACGACGGGAACTCTAACCCTCGAAGTAACCGCCACAGGACCTTCTGGAACACCGGTTACCGTTACAAAAACATATCTTGATGTTTTGGCAAATCAACACTATACGATCACAATCGAACAAGGTGCCCCTACAACAGCGAGTTTGACTGTCACGCTCGGGGATGAAAATGTTTTTGACGATACGATTCCTTTTCCGTATTGAGGAGTTAAAATTTGATTTAGCATTCTGTCACATCGAGCGGAGTCGAGATGCATGTAGCTTTGAAGCTCGTTCTCGACTCCGCTCGAACTGACAGCAGTAGATTCATTTAGATATTCGCGGCCAACCAATCGCCGACTTCGCTGGTTTTATAGGCCTTGCCGCCTTCGGCCACATCTTCAGTAACAATACCTTCCGAAAGTGATTTGTTGACCACATCACGAATGGCTTGGGCTTCTGCTGCTAGATCCATATCCTCAAAAAGCATGGCTGCGGATAGCACAGTCGCTAATGGATTCGCAATGTCTTTTCCTGCTGCTTGTGGGTAGGAACCGTGAATAGGCTCGTACAGCGAAACCTTGCTTCCTACGGAAGAAGAGGGCATCAGGCCCATAGAGCCCGAAATTACTGATGCCTCATCGGTCAAGATATCCCCGAAAAGATTCGCCGTAATCATCACATCGTAGGTACTTGGCCATTGTACCAATCGCATGGCAACGGCATCAACAAACTCATAGGATACTTCTACTTCAGGATAGTCTTTTTCCATGGCTTGAACAGTCTCTCTCCATAAACGAGAGGATTCCAATACATTCGCTTTATCTACACAGCACAATTTTTTAGACCGTTTCATGGCCATTTCAAAACCTTTTTTGGCCAATCGTACGATTTCATGTCGCTCATAGGTCATGGTGTCAAAAGCCGTGTTGCCATCATCTTTTCTACCACGCTCCCCGAAGTAAACACCCCCGGTCAATTCTCGAAGGATAATCAGATCGGTACCTTCGATGCGTTCTCGCTTTAATGGGGATTTGTCAATCAATGATGGGAAGGTAAATGTCGGACGCACATTGGCGAACAGTCCCAATTTCTGACGCATTTTCAATAATCCTTGTTCCGGACGTACTTTTGCCGAGGGGTCATTGTCATAACGTGGATGCCCGATTGCACCGAACAACACAGCATCGGCATTCGCACAAATTTCATGTGTTGTATCCGGATAAGGTTCCCCTACGGCATCAATCGCGGCAGCACCAGTTAAGGCGGGTTGCCATGTAATTTCATGATTGTATTTTTTAGATATCGCATCACAGACTTTAACTGCTTGGTCAATCACTTCAGGTCCGATTCCGTCTCCGGCTAAAAGGGCAATATTTAGTTTCATATTTTTTCGCTGCGCGAAACGCCATACGCTAATCGCTATACGCCGTACGCTATTTTTTAAATTGATATTTGATTTCTTTGAATGCTATGCGGTTTAATGTTCGTGTTATAATAATTGAATTAATACGGTCAGCGCTTAAGGCCGAGCGTTTAGCCGTTAGATAATATTGAGCATCTTCTCCGTCGCCTTTATCGCACTCACGGTCTGGTCAGAATCCAAGCCTCGTGAGGTAAATTCTTTTCCGTCTTGTTCCCAGGTGATGATGGTTTCGCAAAGGGCATCAGAATTACTTCCGGGTGGTATACGTACAGCATAATCTATCAAGGTAGGCAATGCTACTTTTCGTGTGACATATATTTTGCGAAGCGCATTCATAAAGGCATCATACTGGCCATCGCCAGACGCATTTTCCTCATAGATCTTCCCATCGATTTCAAGGGAAAGGGTCGTGGAGGGTTGTAAGCCTTTGGCGTGGGTAAGTACATACGATTTCACAAAGACTTTTTGCTGGAAATCGGTATCCAAAACATCGGAAATGATATAGGGCAAATCATCTTTAGTGACGCGTTCTTTTTTATCTCCAAGCTCTATAATTCGTGCCGTAACCTTTTTCAGTTCGTCATCGTTCAACGTGAGCCCCAACTCCTGTAAATTCTTTTGGATATTCGCTTTTCCAGACATTTTGCCAAGGGCATATTTGCGTTTTCTGCCAAAACGTTCTGGCATTAACTCGCTAAAGTAAAGGTTCTTTTTGCTATCTCCATCTGCATGTATACCAGCTGTTTGTGTAAAGACATTATCACCTACAATTGGTTTGTTCGAAGGAATGCTTATCCCAGTAAAAGCAGACACCAACTTGCTCACCTTGAACAATGATTTTTCATTGACACTAATATCCACTTCGGGTAAAAAATCATTGATGACAGCAATGGTACTTGCCATAGGAGCGTTACCAGCACGTTCACCCATGCCGTTGACCGTTAGGTGCAAGCCATGACAACCCGCTTTTACGGCCTCCATAACATTAGCAACACCGAGGTCATAATCATTATGTCCGTGAAAATCGAAATGTTGATCGGGATAGCGTTCAACAATCTCAGAAACAAAGGCAAAGGTCTCTCGATGCGTTAAAATTCCCAAGGTATCGGGCAATAATATTCTTTTTACGCCTTGTTGTGATAGAAAATCAAGGAACTCGAACACATATTCCTTTGAATTGCGCATGCCGTTACTCCAATCCTCCAAATATACATTGGTTTGAACGCGTTGTTTCTTAGCTTGTGCTATGACTTTTTGAATGGCATTGAAATGCTGTTTGGGTGTTTTTTTTAGTTGATGCGACAAATGATTTAAAGAGCCCTTGGTCAATAGATTCTGGACTTTAGCTCCAGCTTTTTTCATCCATTCCAAAGAAACACCATCATCTACAAAAGTCAATACTTCAATGCGATCCAAACATTTTTGCGACTTGGCCCACGATGTGATTTGTTTTACGGCATCCAACTCTCCCTCGGACACGCGTGCGGAAGCAATTTCAATGCGATCGACTTTGAGCTCATCAAGCAAAAGCTTTGCTAAAGTCAGTTTTTCGGACGCGGTCAAAGATACACCTGATGTTTGCTCACCATCCCGAAGGGTGGTGTCCATGATTTCAATGGTTCTTTTTTTCATTTTCTTGGTATTCGTCATTGCCAGGCGATTCTCCAAAATTTAAACTGGCCTGAAGATTATAGCGCCGAAGCAGTCTGTTGAACATACTGCACCAATTCAACGGATTGCTTCGTCACGAAAATGCTTCTCGCAAAGACGTATTTAAAAAGGTCTTGTCTTTGCAAACTCTTGAATAGCTTCTTTGATATTCAACAAATAGTCGATATCATCGAATCCATTGGTCATATTACCCTTTTTGTAATCGTTGATATTGAAAGCTTCACTTTCGCCAGTGGCCAAAATGGTTACTTTTTGATCTACAAGACTAACTTCAAATTGCGTGTCCGGATTTTTTTCAATCTCCGTAAATATTTTTTGAAGGAATTCCGCACTCACCTGAACAGGTAAAACACCAATATTCAAGCAATTGCCTCTAAAGATATCCGCAAAAAAGCTGGAAATCACACATCGGAATCCATAGTCATACACAGCCCAAGCTGCATGTTCCCGTGAAGATCCCGAGCCGAAGTTCTTTCCGCCCACTAGTATTTTTCCGCTGTACTTCGCTTGGTTCAAAACAAAATCTTCCTTTGGCGTATCGTCTTGATTGTAGCGCCAATCCCTGAAAAGGTTATCGCCGAAGCCTTTGCGCTCCGTAGCCTTTAAGAAACGTGCGGGGATAATTTGATCCGTATCCACATTCTCTATAGGAAGTGGAACCGCTGATGATGTAATCGTTGTGAATTTATCGTATGCCATTACATAATTCTTTTATTTTCATTCCCGCTAAGGCAGGAAACATTTAATCTTCTTTTGTCATTCCGATTCCGAGAGCTATCGGTAGAAGCAATCTGTTTAATACGAAGTATTAGGTTTCAACAGATTGCTTCGTCATGAAAATGCTCCTCGCAAAGGCGTTTCTTCTATACTATTTCTTCTTGCATTAACTCCCTCGGATCTGTTACCTTTCCCGCAATTGCCGCAGCAGCTGCTACCAAGGGACTAGCGAGTAAGGTTCTAGAACCAGGGCCTTGTCTTCCTTCGAAGTTTCTGTTTGAGGTGCTCACCGCTAATTTTCCGGGGGGTACCTTATCATCATTCATGGCCAAACAAGCCGAACAGCCGGGCTCACGAAGTTCGAAGCCCGCTTAGATAAGAATATCCAAAATTCCTTCTTCTTTGATGGCCGATTCTACTTTATGGCTTCCCGGTACTAGCCAAGCCGTTACATTAGCTGCTTTTTTTCTTCCTTTTACGATGGATGCAAAAGCTCTAAAGTCTTCTATCCTTCCGTTGGTACAACTTCCCAAGAACACAAAATCAATGGGCTTACCGATCATCGAATCCCCTTCATCGAATTTCATGTATTGCAATGATTTTTTGTAGGTAGCCGCACCTCCTTGAACGGCTTCCGCGAGTGGAATATCATTGGAAATTCCCATACCCATGCCCGGATTGGTACCATAGGTAATCATGGGTTCGATCGAAGAACCGTCAAAGGTCAATTCCTTATCAAAAACAGCGTCTTCATCTGTATAAAGTGTTTGCCAATAGTCCATTGCCGTATCCCAAGCTTCTCCTTTAGGGGTAAACTCGCGTCCTTTGACATAATGGAAGGTAGTCTCATCAGGAGCGATCATACCGCCACGAGCTCCCATTTCGATACTCAGGTTACAGACGGTCATACGCCCCTCCATCGTCATGTTTTTAAACACATCACCTGCATATTCCACAAAATAGCCAGTAGCACCGGAAGTCGTTAATTGTGATATAATAAAAAGCGCAACATCTTTGGAAGTGACACCATATTGCAATGCACCAGTAATATTGATACGCATGCTTTTTGGTTTGGGCTGCATAATACATTGTGTGGCCAAAACCATTTCGACTTCAGAAGTACCGATACCAAAAGCTATCGCGCCGAAAGCACCATGTGTAGAGGTATGTGAATCGCCACAAACTATTGTTGCACCGGGTAGGGTAATTCCATATTCGGGACCAACAACGTGCACGATCCCATTTTTCTCATGACCCAGACCCCAATATGAAATACCATGCTCATTGGCATTTTCTTCTAGCATTCTCAATTGATTTGCTGAAAGGGGATCCGCAACTGGAAGATGTTGATTAATGGTGGGTGTATTATGGTCGGCTGTTGCAAAAGTTTTTTCAGGATGTATTACGCGAATACCTCTGTTTTTTAACCCTAAAAATGCAACAGGACTTGTTACCTCATGAACCATGTGACGGTCGATGAACAATACATCAGGGCCGTTTTCAATTTGATGGACTACATGAGAATCCCATACTTTATCAAATAGTGTCTTTTTCTCACTCATATTCTTTCATTTATAAGCAAGCAAATCTAATGAAAGAAGCTGTTTTTAGGAAATTCCAGTAGTTTAAAATTACGATGTTCAAGCGCATTCTTATCGGATTTACAAGTTTAACATACCACTCCAATAGTTTAACGGAACGATAACTGTTTCCGCTCTGAGAGGTGACTATCTTATGTGGTACACAATCAATTTAAATCAATCAAAATGAAACAAGTTTACAAAAAGTCACTAGTTGCAATGTCATTGGCACTTTTGTTCTTTTCAACACAAGCAATGGCACAGTTAAATCTTCCAAGAGGTAGTCAACAAGCAAAAGTATCACAGCGTATCGGAATTACTGACGTATCAATTCACTATTCAAGACCGAGGGTTAATGACAGGGAAGTTTGGGGAAAATTAGTTCCCTATGGAATGAACAATTTGGGCTTTGGAACCGCAAAAGAATCCCCATGGCGCGCCGGAGCCAACGAAAATACCGTTATCAAATTCACCGATGATGTGAAAATCGAAGGACAGCCATTGGCTGCCGGAAAATATGGTCTTCACATGGTGATTCATGAGGATAATAAAGCGACGATTATTTTTTCAAAAAGTAGTGGCGCATGGGGTAGTTATTTTTACGACCCAGCGGACGATGTTCTTAAAGTGGATGTGGCTACAACAGCAATTGCGCATACCGAACTGCTTACCTTCGAGTTTATAGAGGTAGATGCGACTTCTGCCATAGCAGCTTTAAGATGGGAGAAAAAACAGATTCCTTTTAAAGTGGACGTTGATGTCACCAATGTTGTTTTGGCGGATATTAGAAGGAAACTTGAAAACGCTCCAGGGTTTAACAGACAAACCTGGGAGCAAGCGGCTAATTTCTCCTTGAACAATGGGGGTGATTTGGATGAAGCCCTTGGTTGGATCAATGGGGCGATTGCAGGACAGTTTTTTAGTCAAAAGAATTTCAACAATATGAATATAAAAGCCGGAATTTTGACGAAACAGGGAAAGACCGAAGAAGCGGAAGCGGTTATGGATGACGCATTGGAGATGGCCACCGTTTTCGAAACCCATGCTTATGGCAGACAATTGATTGCCCAAGGAAAAAAGGATAAGGCCTTGGAAGTTTTTAAGATAAATGCTAAAAAAAATAAGGGGAGTTGGCCGGTTGATTTTGGTTTGGCTAGAGGATACGCCGCAACGGGTAACTATAAAACCGCTTTAAAGCATTTAAAAATCGCTGAGGGTAGAGCACCTGACCAACCCAATAAGGATGCCATTGCTGGTTTTCTCGTGAAACTGCAAAATGGCGAGGATATTAATTAGACCTTCAGCTTTTAAATTCAAAGGTTCGGTCTAGGCCGGACCTTTTTTATTAGCTTATATAATTCCAAATATTCTTGTATTTGACCAATTGTGCATAGGCATGGCGAATGGCCAGGTTTTCGGGTTTTTCTAAGGATGGATCTTGTTTGAAGATTTGAATGGCATGATAACGCGCGGTTTTCAAAATATCGGTATCCTTTACGATATCCGCGATTTTAAGGTTTAGAACCCCACTTTGCTGCGTGCCCATAATATCTCCAGGACCGCGGAGTCGTAGATCTACTTCAGCAATTTCAAAGCCATCATTGGTACGTACCATGGTTTCCAAGCGTGTTTTAGCTTCGGAAGATAACTTATGACTTGTCATCAAGATGCAGAAACTCTGGTCCGCCCCGCGACCTACACGACCTCGTAATTGGTGCAACTGTGATAAACCGAAACGTTCCGCGCTTTCAATAATCATTACCGAAGCATTTTGAATATTAACACCAACTTCTATTACGGTGGTGGCTACCATGATCTGGGTTTCACCTTTCACGAAACGCTCCATTTCATAATCCTTATCGGCAGATTTCATTTTACCATGCACGATGGATATCTGGTAATCGGGTAAGGGGAAGTCTCGTGCAATACTCTCATAGCCGTCCATTAAATCTTTATAATCCAATGCTTCCGATTCTTGAATCAATGGATACACAATATAGATTTGTCGGCCCTTTTTGATTTCATCCTTGATAAACCGGAAAACTTTCAATCGATTGGAATCATAGCGATGGACGGTCTTAATTGGTTTTCGGCCTGGGGGTAATTCATCGATGACGGAAATATCCAAATCCCCATACAAACTCATCGCCAAGGTCCGAGGAATGGGTGTGGCGGTCATCACCAAAATATGCGGCGGAAACTCGTTTTTATGCCAGAGTTTCGCACGTTGTGCGACCCCGAAGCGATGCTGCTCATCAATAATGGCAAGTCCGAGATTTTTATATTGTACTTTATCTTCCAGTAGCGCATGGGTGCCGATTAAAATTTGAAGTTCGCCACTTTCCAACTGTTCGTGAATCGGTTTTCGCGCTGATTTTTTAACCGAACCGGTCAGCAAAGCACAACGCACGCCTATATCTCCTAAAAGTTCGCTGACACCTGTATAATGTTGATTGGCCAATATTTCTGTCGGTGCCATCAAACAGGCTTGATACCCATTATCAATAGCCAAAAGCATCGACATTACAGCAACGATGGTTTTTCCTGAACCAACATCTCCTTGCAACAGGCGGTTCATTTGGGCATTACTGCCCAAGTCAGAACGGATTTCTTTAATGACGCGCTTTTGTGCTCCGGTCAATTCAAAGGGCAAATGTTCTTTATAGAATTCATTGAACAATTCACCAACCTGGTCAAAATTGAAGCCTTTGATTTTTTGCTTGCGCACTATTTTCTTCGAAATCAATTGCATTTGAATGTAAAACAACTCTTCGAATTTTAATCTAAACTGTGCTTTGGCCAACAATTCCTGATTTTTTGGAAAGTGGATGTTCAGTAATGATTCGCTTTTTGGAAGCAGTTTTAACTCATGTAAAATAGTGTCGGAAAGCGTTTCGGTGAAATTCGCTTTCGTTTCGATGAATAATTGCTGAATCAATTTGCTGATGACCCGATTGGTAATACCCTTATTGCTCAGTTTTTCCGTAGAAGGATAAATGGGTTGCATAAATACCTTAAGTCCTTTCTTGTGGTCTTCCAGTAGTTCCATATCGGGGTGCGGCATGGAGAACACCCCATTGAACCAATTGCACTTTCCGAAAATGACATAGGGGGTATTGAGTTTTAGATTTTCTCGAATCCATTTTTGACCACGAAACCAAACCAGTTCCATCTTGCCGGTTTCATCAATAAAAGTGGCTACTAGGCGTTTACCCTTCTTTTGTTCAACGGTTTTGATGTTGACGATTTTACCAACGATTTGAACATCCGCACTACTTCGTTGCAGTTGTGCAATCTTATAATATTGGGTTTTGTCGAGATAGCGATTTGGAAAAAGATTCAACAAATCTTGATATGTATGAATGCCCAATTCTCCTTGTAAGGTTTCCGATCTGTTCGGACCAACCCCTTTTAGATAGGTGATAGGCGTTTGAAGAAAATTGACATTCATAAAACGAATTTAGGGGTTCGAGTTTTGAACTGCAACAAAAAGTCCTGCCTCCGTCACTTCAGGGAAGCGAAGCTATGAATATGAAGACTTGGGGCTATCCCCTTCCCTCAGGGGAGGATTAGGGTAGTGACAACTTATAAAATGGTAAATTTGGTCTAGACCTTGTAGTCGTTAAATTATGAAACAGCTGATACTTTTTATTTTTTTAATGTTGTCATGTTCCGCTATTGCTCAGCATCAAGATAAGGTAGATTTCACCTATGCTGATGTTTACATTCAACCCGTACCTAAGGAGAAAAAAATTGTTGGAACGGTGGCCTACAAATTCAAGGTGTTGCATGACGTAGATTCCGTTTTTTTAGATGCAAAAAACATGAAATTTGGTTTCGTAAGTCTGGATGATAAAATAGCTAGCTACGATCAGACAGATGAAATCATTGTTTTTCGTCGAAAATTTAAGGCGAACGAATCCCATACCCTGGGTATAGGCTTTGAGGCACAACCAAAGCAAACCGTTTATTTTATAGGATGGGATGACGAAGTTAAGGGTAACGAACAAATCTGGACTCAAGGCCAGGGCAAATACACCAGTCATTGGCTACCCAGTTTTGATGCCATGGAAGAGAAAGTGGAATTCGACCTGACCATTGGAGTAACAAGGGACTTCAAGGTAGTTGCAAATGGCCAACATTTACTCACTTTGGAGCGAAAAAACAAGGAACTCGTTAATTGGAATTATGATATGAAAAGGCCCATGAGCAGTTACTTACTGGCCTTTGTTGTCGGGACTTACGAAAAACAAGAGTTGACTTCAAAAAGTGGCATCCCCATTGAAAACTATTATTATCCCCAAGACAGCCTAAAAGTCGAACCTACATACCGTTATACGGCAGCAATCTTTGATTTTCTGGAAGAAGAGATCGGAGTGCCTTATCCGTGGCAAAACTACAAGCAGATTCCCGTTCATGACTTCTTATATGCAGGAATGGAGAATACAACAACTACTATTTTTTCCGACGGCTACGTTATTGATTCCACCGCCTTTGTCGATAAAAACTACGTGAATGTCAATGCACACGAACTGGCCCACCAGTGGTTTGGCAATTTGGTCACGGAAAAAGATGGCAACCACCATTGGCTGCATGAGGGTTTTGCTGCGTACTATGCCTATCTGTCTGAGCAACATTTATTTGGCGATGACCATTTTTACTGGAAGTTTTTTGAAACCTTGCAACAGTTGCAAGAACAAGTGGATAGGGGAGAAGGGCAAAGTTTACTTGACCCAAAAGCCAATAGTCTGACCTTTTATGAAAAGGGGGCTTGGGCATTATTTGTCCTTCACAATGAGTTAGGGGACAAGGCTTTTAAAAAAGGTATTAAAAGTTATTTGAATAAATTCCAGTTCGAAAATGCTACCGTTGAAGAATTTCTTGCTGAAATGGAACAGGCAAGTAAAAAAAATTTGAGCAACTTCCGTGAAGAATGGTTACAAAATACAGGACTTCCTTTTGAAAATGCAAAAAATCAACTCGCGGGGAAAGCGCCTTCCATAAAGCTACTTTTCGAAATGCAAGCGGACTTGAAGGCGGCTCAAAG
>JARFRH010000171.1 GCA_029287355.1 Maribacter sp.
AGTGCTAATACAACACAAATCAATAACTCTACTTATTTCTTTACCAATTTATTATTTGGGCCAACAGAAACGAGAATTTATGATGCATCTGTTGTTCGTTTACAGGAGCTGTCTTTAGGGTATACCTTCCCAGCTAAAGCGCTGGAGAAAACACCTTTCGGATCTATTACTATTACCGCTCAAGGTTTCAACCTTTGGTATGATGCTTATAATACTCCTGACGGAGCTAATTTTGACCCTAACGTCGCAGGTGTTGGTATTGGTAACGGTAGAGGGTTTGACTTCATCAACGGACCTAGTTCTAGGAGATATGGATTTAGCATCAAAGCTTCGTTCTAATAATAATTGTTAATGATTTAGATACTATGAGAAATTATATAAAACTTTTTTCGATTTTCCTTTTTACGGGTCTCCTATTTACGGCCTGTGAAACCACGGAATTGGGCTTACTAGTAAGTCCAAATGACCTGGCAGCCGATCAGGCTGACCCTAACTTGCTATTGATTTCAATGCAATTGGCTTATGCAACCAATCAACAGACATTGGGAGACCAAGCAGATAATTTAACCCGTATCGGTTATTTTGGTAACCGTGATTACTTTGCAGGTTTACCTGGTAATACCTTGAATGGTGTATGGTCTAGAACATATAGTTCTGGTGGTAATGGCGCCGGTGATCCTGTATCGGTTGGTATTTTGACCAACTTGCAAGCCCTTGAAGATATCGATGCAAATTTGGAAACGGACTACTCTTTCCACGTTGGTGTTGGAAAAGTATTATACGCACATTCGTTGTTCCAATTGGTCGACTTCTTAGGAACAGCTGCTTTTACACAAGCAGGTAATGCTGTAGAATTTCCTGCACCAAGTTTAGATAGCGGTGCGGATGTTTACGCTGCTGCCTTAGGCCTTTTATCAGAAGCCGAGGCCCTTTTAGCTGCTGATCCACCTTCTCAGGGTGCTACTGATTTGTTTTATAACGAAGACTCTAGCAAATGGGTGAAGTTGATCAATACCTTAAGGCTACGAACCTATTTTTTAACGGGTAACAGCTCGGCTTTTAATTCAGTAGTTGCCGGAGATAACTTTATTTCTTCCAATGCGGATGATTTCCAGTTGCAATACGGTACAAGTTCGTTACAACCGGATAACAGACACCCGGATTATATAGGTGGGTATACACCATCAGGTAACAATGCCGAATACAGGTCAAATTGGCTCATGAATAACATGTTGCAAAACGATGACCCTAGAAGATTTTACTATTTCTACCGTCAACAAGATGCAACTCCTGGTGCTGATGCAGATCCGGATGAAGAGACTTTGGTATGTTCATTTGTTGTTCCTCCTCCTCACTATGACGGTTTTGTGTACTGTGCCGTACCTGAAGGGTATTGGGGTAGATCTCACGGTAATGATGAAGGTGGCCCACCGGATAACTTCTTAAGTACAGCTCCGGGTGTTTATCCTGCTGGTGGAAAATTTGACGACCAAGCCTTTGGTGTTGTTGGTCTAGGTGTTGGAGGCGGTGGTGCCGGTATCGAGCCCATTATGTTGGCATCTTATGTTGATTTTTGGAGAGGTGCCATGGCAACTACAGACGCTGCAAAGGCAGGTTTCTTAGGAGCTGGATTGGAAAAATCAATTGCAAAGGTTCAATCTTTTGGATCTCTTGATAGCAATGCCGATTTATCCACAGAGCCAGACGACGCGACAGTAACGGCCTATATCGACGGTATTGTTGCAGCATTTAATGCGGCGACCGGTGACGATAAGGAAAATGTATTTGCCGAGCAATTCTGGGCAACACTATATGGTGGGGCTACGGAATCGTACAACTACTACAGAAAAACCGGATTTCCAACGACACTTGCACCGAACTGGGAGCCAGATCCGGGAGCTTTTCCGCGCTCATACCTATTGCCTCAAAATGAGGTTATCAACAATCCTAATTTGACACAAAGGTCAGATTTATCAACACAGGTGTTCTGGGACACAAACCCAGCAGGGCCTGCATTCCCACCATCTAACTAAAAAAACGATAACATGAAAAAGTATTTTAATACACGAATTGCAATAGCCATAGCCGGTATAGCTACACTATTTGCTGGATGTGCAGATGCGGATCAAGTCTTTGACCAGATCCAAGCAGATGTAACACGAGGAGCCGTTCTTAGAGGGATAGAAATCACTTCAGGTGAACTGGCTATCAATACAGTTGATGGTGGTATTCTTGACGGGGAGAGCTTCGGCATAATTATTCAAGAACAAGACCAAGAAGGTGGTGCACTTCTATCAGCTGTGGAAGTATATGTTGGTTACGACGACAATACGGATGGTGCTACTGACAGCAGCAAAGCCGAAGTTTTGTTTGAAACGCTTCCTGCTTCTGCCTTTGCAACGGATGAATTGGGCTTGCCTAGATATGATTTCAGCGTTACCGCTGCAGCTATGCAGGCAGCCATAGGTCTTACTGATGCCGAGATCGCGGGTGGTGATGCCTTTACCGTAAGATTCGAACTAATTTTGACTGACGGAAGAAAATTTTCCGTTGCAAATAATTCCGGTACCATTACGGGATCATTCTTTAGTTCGCCATTTCTGTATAACGTATTTGTTGTTTGCCCTCCTATTGCTCCTACACCTGGAACTTGGACAATTGTTCAAAACGATTCATACGGTGATTCTTGGAACGGGGCATCCATTGATGTTACGCTTGATGGGGAAACCACTAGTTACGCGCATCCAGATGGTTCAACTACTACTTTTGAATTTGTGGTACCTGATGGAACCGCTGAAATTCAAATCGTATACGTATCAGGTGACTGGGACGGAGAAAATACATATACCGTAACCTCTGCAAATGGTCTGGTCGTACTCGCAGATGGACCAACCCCATTGGCTGGTACAGCACTGTTTGACTTCTGCCTACCTCTTGATTTGTAAGCGGTAACGTAATTTGTAAACTTAATAAAAAGAGCGATTTTTTAATCGCTCTTTTTTATTTCTCATATTTAGAACTTATATTATAAGCTCCATTCATTCTGAACGAATTAAAATGAGTCCTCGGAAAATTGTTTTTGCATTCCTTTTTTCAACTATTCTTTGCTCCTTTTCATGCATGAACAAAGAAAAAAAATCAAATACAACCCTTAGCACTGTTCCAGAGGAACATATTTTTGAAAAAGTTGCTTCAAAAAATAGTAACCTTATCTTTTCCAATACCATTACTGAGAACCTATCCACTCTTGAGAACCTTTTTAACTATGATTATTTTTACAACGGTGCAGGCGTAGGCGTTGAAGATATAAATAACGATGGATTACTTGATATATTTTTCTGCGGCAACCAAGTACCGAATAAATTGTTTCTAAATAAGGGGGATTTTGTCTTTGAGGACATTTCCGAAAAAGCACAAATAAATAAAGGTAAAAATTGGTCAAATGGTGTGACATTCGTCGATATCAATAATGATGGCTGGATGGATATCTATGTATCACAAGGCGGTCCGAAATCTAGACCAGAGAGAAAAAACCTGCTCTATATCAATCAAAAAGACGAAACATTCAAAGAAAGTGCCGAAGAATTTGGATTGTCGGATATGGGCATAAGCACACAGTCTGCTTTTTTTGATTATGACAAAGATGGCGATCTGGACTGCATTGTCATGAACGAAAACGAATTATACGGTGTAGACCCTATCAATTTATATAAGCTGGTCGATTCAAGCGTGGAGAACCAATATTTCAATTCCTCTCATTTTTATCGCAATGACAACGGCAAATTTGTGGACCAAACCAAATCAACCGGTATTCAACGACCTATTTTCGGATTGGGTTTATCGGTATCGGACATCAACGACGATGGTTGGTTAGACTTCTACATCGCAAGCGATTATTACATTCCAGATGCCTTGTTTATAAACAACCAAGACGGAACCTTTTCTGATCAGATTAAAGACTATACCAATCACATTTCTTTCTATGGAATGGGAATGGATATTGCCGATGTCAATAATGATGGCCTACAAGATATTTTCGTTTTGGACATGGCAGCGAACGATCATGTGCGATCTAAAACACTAATGGCATCGATGAATACCAAACGATTCGATTATTTGGTAAACAAAGCTGGTTTTCACCATCAGTATATGTACAATTCATTACAGCTGAATACGGGTCTTAACAAATTCTCCAACATATCTCAAGCAACCAAAATGGCAAATACGGATTGGAGTTGGTCTGTACTTATGAACGATTTTGATCACGATCAGGATAAGGATGTTTATATCACCAATGGCTATCGCAGATATGCTTTAGACAACGACTTACAGAAAAAGGTTTTTGCGGCCAAAATGAAATACAAGAACAATGTTCCTTTGGAAGTGAAAAAACAACTCTATAATGAAATTCCTTCCGAAAAACTTCCGAATATTCTCTTCGAAAACAAAGGAATTACGGATTTTGAAGAAAATGCATCGAAATGGGGCTTAGATCAATTCTCTTTCAGCAACGGCTGTGCAACCGGCGATTTCGACAATGATGGTGATTTAGACCTTGTAGTCAATAATCTTGATGATAACTGTTTTCTATATAAGAACATGACCATGGAGGTTGGTGCCGGAAACTTTTTGAAGGTAAACACCGTCGGAAAATTATCCGAGTCATACGCCAAAGTCAAGATTTTTTATGACAAGGGTCAACAAATCATAGAGAATAGACGCGTGCGTGGCTATCGTTCTTCACAGCAAAACATGGCACATTTCGGGTTGCACCATATCGATGTGGTCGATACGGTAACGGTTTCTTGGCCCAACGGAAGTATGGAGACCCGATATAATATACCTGCGAACTCGACCCTTACCTTTAAGGAGAGCGATGCTATCAAAGCAAAGAAAATCGATTATAAAAACAAACCGATATTTAGAGAAGAGAATGCCTCATTATCGGGGATAGACTTTGTTCACAACGAAAATCCTTATGATGATTTCGAGAAAGAAATTCTACTTCCTTATAAACAATCGCAGCTCGGGCCTTTTTTTTCCAAAGGGGATTTAAATGGTGATCAACTCATCGATTTTTACGTAGGAGGCGCATCTGGTCAATCAGGAGCGGTCTACTTACAAAACAGCAGAGGCAAATTCAATCTGCAAAAACAAGCAGCGCTCATAGATGATAAAAACTATGAAGATATGGAATCTCTCATATTCGATTGGGACAATGACGGTGATCAAGACCTATATGTAGTTAGCGGTGGAAACGAGTTTTCTCAGTATTCCTCCTTATATGCGGATAGGTTATACTTAAATGATGGAAAAGGGGTCTTAAAACGATTTGAAAGTGCAGCGCTTACTACCTATCCAAAAAGCGGAAAGACAGTCACTTCATTGGATTTTGACAATGACGGGGACAAAGATATTATTGTTGGAAATCGTACGATTCCTCAAACCTATCCGAACCCTACGACTTCGACTATTTATGAAAACACGGGTCTCGGATTTGTCGACGTGACCGAAAAAATAGCACCAGCGTTCCGTAATTTCGGTATCGTCAACAAAGTAATCAGCACTGACTTCGACAATGATGGCTGGGAAGATTTCATAGCCGTAGGAGAATGGACAGGTATCGGTCTTTTTAGAAACAATGAAGGTGTCTTTGAAAACATAGCTGATGTAAATAAAGATCTATCAGCTCTAAAAGGTTGGTGGTTTTCAGTTGGCGAAACTGACGTTAATAAAGATGGACTAGCGGACTATATTATTGGCAACGTAGGGAAAAATATCAAGTTTGATGCCAGTCCGGAGAAACCTTTTAAGGTTTTTGGAAATGATTTTGACGAAAATGGCACACATGACATCGTATTTAGCAAACAATACCAAGGGCAGTACGTACCTGTGAGAGGACTTGAATGCTCCTCTCAACAAATGCCATTCATCCAAAAAAAGTTCGGCACCTATTCAGACTTTGCCAATGCCAATCTTACGGACATCTATGGCGAAAAATTAAAAACGGCCTATAAAGCCGAGGTAAATGAGTTCAAGTCTATTCTTCTTATTAATAAGGGTAATGGCAAGTTCAGTTATTCTTATTTACCAGATGTGGCTCAGTTATTCCCGCTAATGAAAAGCGCTTTCATTGACATCGATAACGATGGTTTTGAAGATGTTATTCTAGGTGGAAATATTTACGAAACCGAAGTCGAAACCCCACGATTGGATGCTTTTTCAGGCTTGATTTTAATTTCTAATGGAAAAGACGGCTATCGTTCCATGTCTGCGGAAAACGCTGGAATAGTTATGAATGGAAATATTAAAGACCTGATGATATTGGAAATGGGGAAATCAACTAGGTTGATGGCAGCTCAAAATAACGGTAAAATCTTATTCTACCAAAAAACAGACTGAAGGCATTTACCTATACACCAGTGCTTTTGAAACCGTTTGGAATAGTATATGACTAAGTGAGAAATCATTAGCCTTAGTGAATCGCCCTTTTGGGCCTTTTTCTTAATATGTAGTTAAATGTTCTAATTTCAAATTAAAAAAAGGTACCTTTTAGACAGTAATGTACCTAAACCTTTCTTTGTGAATCTAAAAAAGCATATCATGCATAAGCCTATCTTTATCTTGTTCCTCATCCTTGGCATAACTTCCGCAAATGCCCAAACTACGGGCCAATTGGCAACTTATAGTTCATTCAGTGCGGATGGGGGCGTTACAGATGCCCTATTAAATTATGCGGATGGTAGTTTTTCTGAAAATTATTCCGAGAACACAGTTCTTAATGATCAATATATTCAGGGATCTCCATACACTTCAAATTCTTTTTCCCCTACCCAATTATATTATAAAGATGAACAGGTCGGAAACATTTTCTATAGATACAACGCATTAAATGAAGAAGTTGAAATCAGGAAAACGAATTCGGAGGGCGAAACGATTCGAAGTTTAGCTAAAGACAAAGAACTCAACCTTCGCCTAAATGGCAAAAAAATGAGCTTTAAAACTTTTATTACTTCCGAAAAAAGAACCACCAATGGTTATCTGACCGAGCTAGTTAAAGGCAAGGAATATGATCTATACAAAAGAATACATGTTAAATTTTCAGAGGCTACGGCTCCTCAGAACTCATTCGTCAAAGCTATTCCAGCAAGGTTTATTAAATTCACAGAGTTCTATGTGCAGAAAAAAGGAACGAGCAGAATAGATGAACTACCTCTTAAAAAGACGAAGCTTTTGAATCTCCTGGACGACTCCAAAAAAGGAGCTACAAAGCAATTTTTAAAAGCTAATGACATCAACTTAAAAGATGAAGCCGATATGATTAAGGTTTTTGAATTCTTGAACACCTAATCGTGAATTTGAACGATCATCATAAAATTGTTTGCCTGGGGCTATTGGTAAACAGTTTACGGCATGAATTGTTTTATGCGCTATGAAATGTCCTCTTTATAAAACACATAAAATGTAATCGTGTTCTTTAGATGTTCTAAACCCTCAAAGAGGGCAACACTTTGCGCTCTGAGAAAGAAAATCGACCTATTTTAAGAGCATAAAAACGGGCTCAAGAATCATTCTCGAATCTTATTCAATTCGATAGCCAAAGAGTGGATAAGCCTTCTCCAACTGCCTTTTTAGACCTTTTATCTAAAAACCTTGTTAAAATGTTCAATATTTTCGAGGGCTTCTATAAATTAATTATCTTGCCCACTTAAAATTCCTATTTAATATGAAAAAGTCGATTCTTCTCGCATTGATGCTGTTTGCCGCGGTCGCAATGAGTGCTCAAACTACTGGCCAATTAGCTACCTATAACTCAAATCGAGGTGACGGGGGTGTTACTGATGCCATGTATAATTATACCGCCGGCTCAATTTCGGAAAAGTATTCGGAAAGGGATGTTCTTGCTGATGACAACATTCAAGGATCACCATATACTTCCAATTCTTTCTCACCTACGCCTTTGTATTATAAGGATGAAAAAGTTGGAAATATTTTTTATCGCTACAACGCCCTAAATGAGGAGATTGAAATCATGAAAGCCAATGTTGAGGGGGAAACCATTCGTAGTTTGGCTAGGGATAAGGAGCTTAACATTCGCCCCAATGGCAAAAAAATGAGCTTTAAAACTTTCGTTACCTCCAAACAAAGAACCACCAACGGCTATCTGACCGAACTTGTAAATGGCACTGAATATGAATTATACAAAAGAATAAATGTGAAGTTTACTGAGGCAACAGCCTCTCAAAACTCATTTGTAAAAGCCATTCCTGCTAGATTTACCAAGTTCACCGAATTTTACATGCAGAAAAAAGGAGTTAATAGAATGGATGAAGTTCTCCCTAAAAAGGGCAAGCTTTTGAAGCTAATGGATGCCTCCAAAAAAGAAGCTGCAAAACAATTTTTTAAAGAGAATGATATCAACTTAAAAAATGAAGTTGATTTGATTAAGGTTTTCGAATTTTTGAACAAGTAATCAAGAGTGCTACCATATCTTAACGAAAACTGTTTGCTTGCTTAAGAGCAAACAGTTTTTTTAGTATCGATTGTTCCGTACTGTATGAAAAGGTTTCCTGGTACGACTAATAAAACCTTATAGTATGTTCAAGACACTTTAAGCCACCAAAAGATTATTTTAATGCGACTCCCTATAAGATTCATAATCGTTTTTTCTTGTTTACTGGCATTCATCTGCACATCCTGTTCTAATGACCTTCCAGCAGCGAATCTTGACCTAAACTCAATAGAGGAGCAAGAAGAAGAAGAAGAAGAAGAAGAAGAAGAAGTTACGGTTGAAATCAATGATTTGGAAAATCCCGTATTTGTTATCGAGACCGACTTGGGCATCTCTGAATTTTTCGATGAAGTTAAAGTTGACGAGAACTATGTACTGGTTAACGATGCAACCAGTAACAGTGCCTATTTGATGGATAAAAGATCTGAAAAACTGTATGATTTCGAACTTAATGACAAACGAATCGGCAATGATGTACAGCTGTTACCGGACGGAAGATTATTGGCCATGTTGGAAGCTGATGACCCTAAAATAAAAATAGGAGGTTTTGGTGGCCTGATACAAGTATTGGAAAATGATGGAAGCGTGCTATGGAGTTATGAATATTCGTCAGAAGATTATATTGCCCATCACGATGCGGAACTCCTACCAAACGGGAATATCATTTTTCAAATTTGGGAACGTAAGAAAGCCGAAGAAGCAATAGATGCCGGCTACACATTGGAAGTAGATGTTTTTCCGGACGGAATTATCGAAGTGAACCCCGATAATGATGAAATCGTCTGGGAATGGCGAGCATGGAACCATTTGATTCAAGAGCATGATGCAACGAAGTCAAATTTTGGGGTAATTGCCGACAATCCACAGTTGATCAATATCAATTATATTACAGATGAAAAAGGCGATATCATGCATGCCAATGGCATAGCGTATGATGCCAACAAAGATGTGATTTACTTAAGTGCAAACTTTTTCAGCGAAGTATGGGTTATCGATCACAGTACGACCACTGAAGAGGCAGCCTCGAATACTGGTGGAAATTACGGCAAAGGAGGAAATCTTCTGTATCGTTTCGGAAATCCCGGAGCATATAATAACCAAAATGGACCCGTTCGTTTTGACCACAACCACTACCCAAACTTATTGAGTGGTGAGGAAGAAGGAAAAATGCTGATTTTTGCAAATGGCATAAGCATCGGTAGATCAACCGTATACGAACTACAATTACCAAGCTCTTTTGAATTGGAGCCAAATGCAGATAATGAACCCGAAGTGCTTTGGAGTTTCACCAATGACTCTTTGTTTTCGGGAAAAGTTTCGGGAGCGGTCAAATTACCCAACGGCAATCGTTTGATAACCGAAGGAGATCGTGGTTATTGGGAAGTTACCGAAGAAGGAACCGTTGTTTGGCGTTTTAAAGGAAATGGCTTTTTCTGGAGAGGGTATCACATTGACAAGAACGCACCAGCAATCAAAGATTTGGAATTTTAACCAATTCGGAAATCCACCAGTACCCTACTAAGGTTTTAGTTACCTTTGCGGCATGCAAAAAATCACTCAAATTTACGGCATACGTGCGGTTTTAGAAGCTATCAACGCCAATGAACCCATCGATAAGGTTTTTATTCAAAGAGGCTTAAAAGGTGACTTATTCAAGGAACTCGAAGGTATTCTTAGAAAAAATCAGATCAACACCTCTTACGTTCCGCTTGAAAAGCTCAATCGCCTTACCAAAAACAACCATCAGGGTGTTGTAGCCAATATCTCGCCTATTACCTTCCATGAAATGGAAACCTTGGTAGCGGGTGTACTAGAGCGAAAAAAAAAGCCGCTATTTCTTTTACTGGATCAGTTATCGGATGTACGTAATTTTGGGGCCATAATTCGAACTGCCGAATGCACGGGAGTTGATGGTATTATCATCCAGAAAAAAGGAGCGGCACCTGTGACTGCAGACACCATAAAAACGTCAGCGGGTGCAGCCTTTAAAGTTCCTATCGCGAAAGTTGACCACATTAAGGATGCCGTGTACTACCTACAAGCTGTCTCTTATACACATCTGACGCTGCCGACGATCCAACTCTAGTGTTGGGG
>JARFRH010000175.1 GCA_029287355.1 Maribacter sp.
GCTGAAACACCTCTGATGAAGCCCATAAAAAAATCTCCTTTTACATTTTTGAAAGTAGATGGCTTATCTTTTCGAAACAATTGTTGTTCATAGGTCTTTCGTAACGAATCAAATTCTTGCTCTTCCATCAAAGAGCATAGATTCTTAAGTTCTTCGATAATTGCACTGCGCACCTCATCCAAATTAAAAGTATGACCTAACAACAATTTCATTGAGGTCGCGTTTGAAACATTATGAAAGTTAGTTTGGTTGACATTGAGGCCAATGCCAATAATTGAGGTCTTGATTTGGTTGCCAAATAGTAGGTTTTCAACCAAAATACCACAGATTTTTGCGTTGCCTGACAGAATGTCGTTTGGCCATTTGACAATTAAATTTGGTATTGATAATCGCTTTAATGCATCTGAAACGGCTAAAGAGGCACAGATATTCAAAAGAAATCCGTTAGTAGCGGAAAGCTTATCGAATTTTTTCAATGTGCTAAAAGTGAGATTTTTACCGGGCTCAGACTCCCAAGAGGAACCTATTTGGCCTTTGCCTTTTGACTGCTTATGTGTCACCACAGTGGTAAAATCATCAAGCTCGTTTCGCCGTGCCAGATTTTTCAAATAGGTATTTGTCGAATCGGTGGCATCAAGTTTGATTGTGTGCATACGGAAACATTAAATCAAAGTGGAATCTATTCTAGAAAACTAGGGTTAAAAGAACAAAAAAATAATAACTTTGTAGAATCTAATATTTTTGAATGCAGAAAAGAAAAGCAAGCACAGACGAGTTGATTGCATTAATTTTACAAGGTATCGAAGACGTAAAAGGACATGACATTCTTTTACTCGACTTAAGGGATATTGAAAACACCGTTTGTGACTACTTTATTATTTGTAATGGTACTTCCAATACACAGGTCAACGCCATAGTAGGTTCTATTCAAAAAACAGTTAGCAAAGCTATTCATGACAAACCTTGGCATGTAGAAGGCCAAGATAACGCCGAATGGGTGTTGATGGACTATGTTAATGTAGTTGTTCATGTCTTCCAAAAACACATTAGAGAATACTACGATATAGAGGGACTTTGGGGAGATGCAAAGTTTACCGAAGTCGCCAGTAGCATAAATCAGTAAAAAAAAATAATGGCTAAAGATAATAATACAAATCCTAAAAAACCAAAATTCAGTTCTTGGTGGATCTACGGATTAATTGCGATTGTACTCATCGGTTTTCAATTTATCGGAAGTGGGAACCTTTCGAATCAAGAAAAAACGACCACATCAGAACTTCAAGAATATTTGAGAAACGGTGATGTCGAAAAAATAATGATTATCACAAACGCTAGACAGGCAAAAGTATATTTGACTGACGAAGCGCTGAACAAGGATGTGCACAAATCTGTTTCGGAGAAACCCATGTTTCCGTCTACAGCTGCGACACCCCAGTACGTATTGGATTATGGAGATCTGCAGAATTTTGAAAATGAAATAAAGAAGAGTAAAGCCGACAACGATCTGGATACTATTGTCGATTACGATACCGACAATAATTATTTGATGGATTTGTTGTTGGGCATACTTCCATTCGCATTGTTAATCGGAATCTGGATTTATCTCATGCGCAGAATGTCAGGTGGCGGTGGCGGTGGTGCAGGCGGCCAGATTTTCAATATCGGAAAATCAAAAGCAAAACTCTTTGACGAAAAGACCGATACCCGCACCTCATTCAAAGATGTTGCAGGACTAGAAGGAGCTAAGGAAGAAGTTGAGGAAATAGTTGAATTCCTAAGAAATCCTGATAAATACACCTCTCTTGGTGGAAAAATTCCGAAAGGGGCCCTTTTAGTCGGCCCTCCAGGAACTGGTAAGACCCTTTTGGCCAAAGCTGTTGCCGGCGAAGCCAAAGTACCCTTTTTCTCCCTATCGGGTTCCGATTTTGTGGAGATGTTCGTTGGTGTTGGCGCTTCTAGGGTTCGTGATTTATTCAAACAAGCTAAAGATAAATCGCCTGCTATCATTTTCATTGATGAAATTGATGCAATTGGTCGTGCCAGGGGAAAAAATAACTTCACAGGTTCTAATGATGAACGCGAAAACACGCTGAACCAATTACTTACTGAAATGGACGGTTTTGGCACAAATACCAATGTAATTGTATTGGCTGCCACAAACCGTGCTGATGTATTGGACAAGGCGCTGATGCGTGCGGGTCGTTTTGACAGACAGATTTATGTTGATTTACCCGACATCAGGGAACGTAAAGAAATATTCGAAGTTCATCTAAGACCTATTAAAACATCAGAAAAATTAGATCTTGACTTTCTGGCAAGACAAACCCCGGGATTTTCCGGTGCTGATATTGCAAATGTCTGTAATGAGGCCGCATTGATCGCCGCAAGAAAAGAAAAGAAAGCTGTAACCAAACAAGATTTCTTGGATGCAGTGGATAGAATCGTTGGTGGACTCGAGAAGAAGAACAAAATCATTACGCCAGGCGAGAAAAAGACAATCGCATATCACGAGGCAGGTCATGCTACAACCAGTTGGATGTTAGAGCACGCCGCTCCTTTGGTCAAAGTAACCATTGTACCTAGAGGACAATCATTGGGTGCCGCATGGTATCTACCGGAAGAGCGATTAATCGTACGTCCTGAGCAAATGTTAGATGAAATGTGTGCCGCTTTAGGTGGCAGAGCTGCGGAAAAGGTTATTTTCGATAAAATTTCCACTGGGGCGTTAAGTGACTTGGAAAAAGTAACCAAACAAGCAAGGGCCATGGTTACAGTATACGGTCTGAATGATGAAATCGGCAACCTAACCTATTACGATTCTTCGGGACAAGATTCCTATGGTTTTTCAAAGCCTTATAGCGAAGAGACCGCCCAAAAAATTGACCAAGAGATTTCAAAAATAATCGAAAAGCAATATCAAAGAGCGATTGAGGTTTTAACCGAACACAAAGATAAACTAACTACTTTGGCAGAAAGGCTTCTTGAAAAAGAGGTGATTTTCAAGGAAGATCTTGTAAAAATCTTTGGGAAAAGGCCTTATGACAAGCAGTTTGACGAAAAAGGACAAGAAATAACCGAAACTGAGAGAACCGCCGAAGATAGGGACGAAGACATCATAGCGGAGGAAAAGGCTTAAGAAAATATTTAGCTGGATTATACGTTTTCTTTTTATGCAATGACGCTACTATTAATCTGGGATTAAAAGTATAAATGGGCATTTTTGATAAATTATTCGGGGGTGGAAAAAAGAAAGTTTCCAAGGAAACGGCCGAAACAAGGGGGGTTCATATGCCTGACCTCAATATTCCCATTGACGAAAAATTCACCATTCATTTTAAGAAGAACGGCGGCAAATTTCTGTACTGTGATTCTTTCTCTGAAATTTCACAAGCCTTAAAAAATATAGTTGATGAAAACAATTGGCAAGACCATCCGTTCTTCATCATGGATCAACGCCTAGAAGATAAATTTTCAAAGGAAGGTATTGGTTTTACAAAAAAAGCTAATCATAGTGAGGTGTTTTTCACCACATGCGAACACTTGATAGCGCAGAATGGATCGATTTTAGTATGCTCAAATCAACTCCATGAAAAAAAATTGAGTGAACTCCCCCCTAATGTTATAGTCTTTGCCACAACGAGTCAATTAGTTGAATCCATTGGAGAAGGTTTAAAAAAAATAAAGAAAAAATACGGTCATAGCATTCCGGCGAACATTACTACGCTAAAACATTTTCAAGCAAACGAGGATAATTCCAATGATTTTTTAACTTACGGAAGCAGCTCCAAAAATTTGTATCTTTTATTTTTGGAAGATTTATAGTATGAGTGAAATTTTAAGACGTGCGATTACCGGAGCTCTCTATGTCATCTTAATCTTATCGGCCGTTTTCTTAAGTTCAGATGCATTTGATTTTCTTTTTATGATCTTTGGTCTTGCCTGCATCTACGAATACAAACGATTAACAGGGTTACGCGGTTACTATATTTTTTTGGCCTATCTCTCGCTGTGGTGGATATTTATTTACCTTTTAAAGGAGTATGATAGAATACCCATTATAATTTTGATGTTAGCAACAATAATAGTCAACATTTCATGACTATTATTTTATCTTTTTTCAAAAAAAGAAAAGTCATTCAATAGATTTAAGAAATTCATTGTTGGGCTTTTTTATATCGGAGGTGGATGTATTTTTCTTACGATGATTCCCTATAAAAATGATGCATTCGCCAAATATTTAATTGTTGGTATTTTCTTATTGATTTGGATAAACGATTCATTTGCATATTTGGTAGGTAAAAGCATAGGGAGAACCAAGTTGTTTCCTGCCGTTTCTCCGAAGAAAACATGGGAAGGTACCATAGGGGGATTGGTTTTTACTATGGGTGCAGCCTATTTGATGGCAAGGTATGAACCTATACTAAACCCGCTTCAATGGCTTATTATGGCCGCGGTAATTGTAATAGCGGGTAGTTTTGGCGATTTAGTAGAATCGAAACTAAAGCGATCCGCAGGCGTTAAAGATAGTGGCGCAATTTTACCAGGACATGGTGGCATGTTAGATCGCTTGGACAGCCTTATATTTGCAGCTCCTTTTGCCTATCTAACTTTAAATATTTTTACCTATGTTTCATAGAGAGGGTCAAAACATTATATTATCTACTTTTTTCATAGTAGTTATTGCCGTTCTAATCGCTCATTTTTATGTAGACATCCCTTGGTTGAGATGGCTAATGCAGATTGGTAGCGTCGTCATATTGGTGCTGATTCTTCAGTTTTTTAGAAACCCGAAACGAACGGTTAATGTGAAATTTGATGAGATTTTGGCACCAGTGGATGGTAAAGTTGTCGTCATTGAAGAAGTAGAAGAAACAGAATATTTTAAAGATCGCAGAAGACAGGTATCTATATTCATGTCTCCCACCAACGTTCATGTTACGCGATATGCAGCAAGTGGCATCATTACTTTTTCGAAATATCATCCAGGTAAATATTTGGTCGCATGGCATCCAAAATCAAGTACGGAGAATGAGCGTACTACGGTGGTTATCAGAACTCCAAAATTTGGTGAAATACTCTATCGTCAAATTGCCGGTGCTATGGCAAGGCGAATTGTAAACTATGCCGAGGAGGGAGAAAGCGTACAGCAAGGTGATGACGCCGGTTTCATCAAGTTTGGTTCGAGAGTTGATTTGTTCTTGCCTTTGGATTGTGCGATTACGGTCAAATTGAATCAAAAGGTTATTGGAGCTAAAACTTGTATCGCCAGTACGGTAGAGAAAAAAGACAATGAAGAATGAAAAATTACATAATGATTTTTCTAAGGCCGTTAGCTACGTAAACGCCTATGAAAACCCTTTGCCCGCTGATCTGCTTTTAAAACTTTATGCTTACTTCAAAATAGCGAATAAGAATCAGAACCATCCCGGTAGTAGAACTCCGCTTATCAATGCGTTCAAAGCTAATGCCTTGATCCAAGCCAAGAATGTTAGCCGTAATGAAGCCATGCGGCGCTATGTGGATCTTGTCAAAAAAGAAATAGGGTATACGGGTAAATAAAACTTACTCATAAAGATCGTTCAAATCTGCCTTGCTCAATTCAAAAAACATATCTCCCATTTTCCGTGATACATCTTTGAAAAAACGTTCTCCTTTTTCTTGAGACGATTTATGGGGATTGCCTACTCCAGTATCTAGGCTGACCTTCGACCATTTTCGCTCGGCCCAAGCCCAACCTTCAGAGAAGGCATCAATTTTGAATTTCTTGGCCGCTCCGTCACCCCATTTTTCTTTGGAAAGTACCAAGTCAGGTCTTAGGTAAAGCATCAGACTAGTTTCCATCTCATCGGCATGATCCCCCTTTTCCTCAAAATAAGCTGTTTTATCAAGTGCATGGGGGAAAAAGCAAAAACTGATGAACATTTTCGGAAATCTCAGACCCAGTTCTCGAACCAGTGGCTTAAAACCATTGCCTCCATGACCATTGAAGATAAGTAGTTTGTTGATGCCTTGTCGATCGAGAACGGCAACAATATCATTTAATATGGCCAATTGGGTACTTGGATTCAAATTAATATCTAAATAAATATCGGATTGACCAGTATTCACTCCAAAAGGAATTGTAGGCAAAACAATAACCTTACCCCCTTTTTCGTGAGCACGTTTAGCGGATTCCGCTGCTAGATGATCCGCCTGAATATTGTCCGTTGCGTATGGTAAATGATAGTTATGTGCCTCAGTTGCGCCCCAGGGCAGTATTGCTAATTCGAAGTTTGCATCTTTAAGGGTTTCCCAATTGGTCTCTGCAAGAATATATGGTCTCATAAGCTTATTTTTCATTTACAAACTTAGTAAGCCGTTCTGAAATTCCCCTAACTATTCAAAAATATCTAAGTAATAGGCACAGGTATATTCATCACAAAGCTCGTTTCGTTCTTTAAACGCCAATATTTGCGATTACCTGTTTTGCGAAAAGTATAATCAATTTCACGATCAAACAAACCGCAACAACCCGCTGTAAAAAGTTTGAGATTTCCTTTTATCTTGAAATTTCGTTCATCGTCCACAGTTATTGTTCCATCTAGCAAAACATATTCTTCACGATTATAGAGTACTGTTCTCCCTTAATGCGCAGAATTCCTTGCTTTTCTTTCAAAATTTCAGCACTTCCATAGCCATCCCAAATGAACTGTATACCAAATTGATGCTTCCCTATCAAAGATTCCTCGAAAACAATTTCTTGACTACATCCCGTAAACGAAACTAGAAGTAATAAACGCAACAAAAATAGGTATTTGAAATCGCTCATTACATCAAATTTAATCAATCGTGACCACTCTGGTATTTGAAAAACGATCGTGCCAACCTGAGGTATTAGAACCCAAGTATGAAAACGCATCAAAGGGTATATACCTACACACTGAGCGCACGAAAATAGTGCCGAAATCGGCTTGTTCCCCTTCTTCGGTTACTACCTTGGTTTTAGTAAAGAATTTACCAATGGACCTTCCTGTAAACCCTTCGAAAAAACTGTAATAAATAGTTCCTATAATAAAGCCATAAGCATAGTCAAAAAAACGATTCGCTGCATCCAAAAAGTCTAAATGTTCTGGGGCAAAATGTCCAAGTATAAGTCCTAGAGCCGCCCCAATAAGAGCGCCGAAACCAATGAGAAAAATGTAATCGATCACATAATTCGCAAATCGCTGACCTTGAGTAGCCATTTTACCTTCTAGAGCATAAGTGGTGTTTCTCTCTAGCAGTTTTTCTTCCTTGACGGTATCTCTTTCGAATAATTCGCATGAAGTTTCAAAATCGGTGATTTGATCCGTAAGAATGCAAACAATACCGCACTTTAAATCTTTCTTTTGATAGACGCAAAACTTACATAGGGTAAGCTGTTCTGCTCTAGTCATAGTGCTTTGGTTT
>JARFRH010000217.1 GCA_029287355.1 Maribacter sp.
ATCCGGACCACAGTCTCGTGGGCTCGGAGATGTGTATAAGAGACAGACACACAACAACATCAAGATATTCGTACAGAGAACGGTATCAATTACGGAGATGTGCTTGAGCATGTGAATTTTGATTACGCCAAAAAACTAACAGCGGTCAATGCCATTAATATGGCATCTTTGGCTTGGGCGCCCCCAGCTCCTGAAAAAGTAGAAATCGGAGGAATCGTAGAGCCTTCGGCAAAATTCAAATGGAGCAAAGTAGACGGCGCTGTCGGCTACAAAATTTATTGGAGAGATACCACCTCCCCTACCTGGGATAACAGCAAATCCGTAGGTGATGTTACCGCATACACCCTTGATGGTATCGTTATCGATAATTTCTTTTTCGGGGTTTCCGCTGTTGGCAAGGATGGTTTTGAGAGTCCGGTTGTTTTTCCAAACGCGGTTTTTCGTTGAAATACGCATTCCAAATTCCAAGCACCAAAGTTCAATAGGTGGTTATGGAGTTTAAGGTTTGGGTTTTTAAACTTTTAATCACAAGACACTATGAACATGCAGAACCGTGTTGTAATCTTTTTTTTGATGCTCTCAACTACAGTGTTTGGTCAAAGATTTACCGAACAAGACACCTTGCGTGGTAGCATCACTCCAGAACGCTCTTGGTGGAATTTGAACTATTATCATTTAGATATCGAAGTTGATCCGGATCAAAAATCCATTTCAGGAAGCAATACCATTCGCTATGAGGTTTTAGATTCGAATGACATCCTACAAGTCGATTTGCAGCCACCATTGGAAATTGAAAAAGTCACCCAAGATGGTCAGGATCTACAAGTTAACTCTAACGGAAACGCCCACTTTATCAAGCTAAAGAAAGAACAGAAGAAGGGGGATTTCAATGAACTAGTAGTACACTATTCTGGTAACCCACAAGAAGCCCCTAATGCCCCATGGGATGGTGGTTTTTCATGGAAGAAAGACAAGAATGAAAAGCATTTTGTCGCTACTTCCTGCCAAGGTCTTGGCGCCAGCGTCTGGTGGCCAAACAAAGACCACATGTACGATGAAGTCGATAGCATGCTCATCAGTGTCAAAGTACCTAAAGGCCTCATGAATGTCTCTAACGGAAGACTGCGCAAAGTGGATGAAGATACCAATACCTATCATTGGTTTGTTTCAAATCCCATCAACAACTATGGTGTCAATGTGAACATTGGTGATTATGTCCATTTCGGGGAAAAATTTGAAGGAGAAAAGGGTATGCTCGATATGGACTATTATGTTTTGCAAGATGACCTCGAAAAGGCCAAGGAGCATTTCAAGGATGCCAAACTTATGATGGAAGCCTTTGAACATTGGTTTGGCCCCTACCCATTTTATGAAGACAGTTTTAAATTGGTGCAAGTACCCTACCTAGGGATGGAACATCAAAGTTCGGTTACCTACGGCAACCAGTGGAAAAAAGGATATTTAGGGAAAGACCTTTCCGGAACAGGTTGGGGACTCAAGTTCGATTTTATCATCGTCCATGAAGCAGGTCATGAATGGTTTGCCAATAACATTACCTATAAAGACGCAGCAGACATGTGGATACACGAGGGATTTACTTCCTATTCTGAAAATATTTTTTTGAACTATCATTATGGCAAAGAGGCGGCGGAAGATTATGTCATTGGGTTGCGGCAGAACATTCAAAATGACAAACCTATCATTGGCCCATACAATGTGAACAAGTCGGGCAGCAATGACATGTACTACAAAGGGTCCAATATGCTCCATACCATACGTCAATTGGTCAATGATGATGAGAAATGGCGGCAAATTCTAAGAGGCCTAAACCGAGACTTCTACCACCAAACGGTGACCACCAAAGAAATTGAGACTTATATTACGGACAAGTCCGGCATTGAATTATCTAAAGTATTCGACCAGTATTTGCGCACGCCAGACATTCCGGTTTTTGAATATAAAATCAGTGAAAATGTATTGCGATACCGGTATACCAAAGTCGTCAGTGATTTTCATATGCCTTTAAAGATTCATTTAGATGATGTAGCGCATGAATTACATCCTTCTACCGAATGGAATACGGATAGGATCGAAGGTAGACCTGAGCTTACATTGGATCGGAATTATTATGTAGTTGCAAAAAAAATAGAGTAGACACAACTATCAATAGCAATGGTCATGTGGGAAGAAAAACTAAAAGTTTATGATGCCTTGGTCGCCAAGTGTCCAAGATTTAAGCGAAAAGGGAAAACCATGCCTTATACTTCGGCAAACGGCTATATGTTTTCGTTGTTAAACAAGGATGGTGAAATTGGTATCCGGTTTTCAAAAGAAGTTCAGGAAAAATACATCAAAGAATTTCCAACGACCATATACAAATCATATGGTGCGGTGATGAAAGGTTACATATTAATCCCTGAAAGCATGTGGGTTGATAGTATTTCAGAACCAAGAGTTATGCGATTTCCGGAGTATACCGATGTCGTTTTTCCGTTGACCAAAGAAATGGACTTTGAAATAATTCCAACGGCAGGATGGACGAAACCCATGGCCGATGAAAGAACGGAGAAACTAAAAGCCATCAGTGAAGATTCCACAAGAGTATCCGATTGGAAGGCTTATCTAAAAGGAACTCGGCTTTCATACTCCATGTATCAGTCTACCGGAAAAGTCAACGACCCATATTTCATTCACACCGACGGCTACGACAGCATTCAAGATATCGCACTCCAACCTTATAATCGTCTTTTTAATGTAGAATTAGGTCTCGGTGGATGGAAAAACATCAATATCGCTCACTATTGGAACATCGAAAAAGCATTGGAGAAACATAGCTACGTGGGAAAGCGTTTCTTGATTATTTATGGGGCGGGACATAAAGGCTGGGTCCTGCGTCAGCTCAGAAAACGGGATGATATTCAATTGTTGCGGATGAAACCTTTTTTAGACGCCATTCAAGAACTATGAAAGCACTCGTCTACGAAAAATACCAAGGGCCCTTATCAATTCAAAATGTACCAGACCCCACGCCGAATACCCATGGTGTAGTTGTCAAAGTATCGGCAACAGGATTGTGCCGAAGTGACTGGCATGGGTGGATGGGTCATGATACGGATATCATACTTCCCCATGTTCCTGGACATGAATTGGCAGGGGAAATTACAGCGATTGGAAGCGATATAAAAAAATTTAAAATCGGAGACCGCGTTACCGTTCCTTTTGTATGTGGGTGTGGAACATGTGGAGAATGTGCCTCGGGCAATCAGCAGGTATGTGATAACCAATCCCAACCAGGTTTTACCCATTGGGGTTCTTTTGCAGAATATGTAGCCCTTGATTATGCCGACACAAATTTAGTACTACTTCCTGCTGAAATCAATGATAGCACTGCAGCGACTTTGGGTTGTCGTTTTATAACCTCGTATCGCGCCGTAGTTGCTCAAGGGCGCGTACAGGCAAATCAATATGTTGCGATACATGGCTGTGGCGGTGTAGGTTTATCGGCAGTCATGATTGCAAAGGCCTATGGGGCCAAAGTCATCGCTATTGACATCAATGATGCATCCTTAAAATTAGCCAGGGAATTGGGAGCTAGCACCACTGTAAATGCCAACAATAGTTCCGATGTACTAAGACAAATAAAAGAGATCTCTAAAGGTGGCGTTCATATTTCGCTTGATGCGCTAGGTAGTGAAACCACCTGTTTGAACTCCATCAACAGTCTTCGAAAAAGGGGGAAACACATTCAAGTGGGATTAATGACCGAAGACCATAAACATCCGAAAATACCTATGGATAAAGTTATCGCCAATGAACTGGAGATTTTAGGTAGCCATGGAATGCAAGCGCATCAATATCCTAAAATGCTCGAACTCATCAAAAAAGGAAAGTTGAACCCTGAAAGATTGATAGCAAAAACAATTTCGTTAGAAGATGCCATAGAAGCCCTGCCCAATATGAGCAGATTCGACCAGAAGGGCGTAATTGTTATTAATTCATTTTAGCAGAAGCATTTTATTGATTCAAGAAGGATAGGACATTTTGCTCTATACGACTTTGAATATTGGAGATATCGGCTTTTATAAATGTCTCCCCTGTGATATTCTCGTACAATTCAATGTAACGTTCAGAAACACTTTTAATATAATCATCGGACATTTCAGGAACCGTTTGTCCTTCCAGACCCTGAAAGCCATTTTGAATCAGCCACTGACGCACAAATTCTTTGGAAAGTTGCTTTTGAACCGCTCCCCTATCTTGTCTTTCTTGATAGCCATCGGCATAAAAATAGCGCGACGAATCCGGTGTATGAATCTCATCGATTAAAACGATTTTACCCTCTTTGGTCTTTCCGAATTCGTATTTGGTATCGACTAAAATCAACCCTCTTTCAGCCGCGATTTCAGTACCTCGCTGAAATAGGGCACGGGTATATTTCTCTAAAACCAAATAATCTTCTTCGGAAACAATTCCCTTTTTCAAAATATCCTCACGAGAAATATCTTCATCATGATCACCTTTCTCGGCTTTAGTTGCTGGTGTGATTATAGGTGCAGGAAATTTATCATTTTCCTTCATTCCTTCTGGCATAGAAATACCACAAAGTATTCTTCGCCCTGCCTTGTATTCACGTGCGGCATGACCAGACATATACCCACGAATAACCATCTCGACTTTGAAAGGTTCACAGGCATGGCCAACAGCTACATTCGGGTCGGGAGTTGCGATTAACCAATTAGGTACAATATCTTCGGTCGCTCCCATCATTTTGGTAGCGATTTGATTTAGGATCTGACCTTTGTATGGAATCCCTTTTGGCATCACAACGTCGAATGCGGAAAGGCGATCAGTAGCCACCATCACTAACAAATCGTGCTCAAGTGCATATACCTCACGGACTTTACCTTTATAAACACTTTTTTGACCTGGGAAATTGAAATTGGTATCGGTAATCGTATTGTTCATTTCAAGTAGTACTAATTATAATAAGAGGTATAACATAATTTTATATCCATTCAAACTTCGTATTTCACACTCCGTACCTCATACTTTCAATTTAATTCTGATGTTCTATACTTTTATACGCTTCAATAACTTTTTTAACCAATTTGTGGCGAATGACATCCTTATCATCTAAATAGATAATATCAATACCCTCGGTGTTCTGAAGTACAAGAATAGCCTCCTTCAAACCTGAAGTCACTCTTCTTGGCAAATCGATTTGACCGGGGTCACCAGTAATTAAAAATTTCGCATTCTTACCCATACGGGTCAAGAACATTTTCATTTGGGCATGTGTGGTATTCTGAGCCTCATCCAATATAACAAAGGCATTATCTAAGGTACGACCGCGCATAAAGGCCATGGGTGCTATTTGAATGGTTCCGTTTTCTATAAAATGAGTCAGTTTTTCAGGAGAAATCATGTCTCGCAACGCATCATAAAGTGGCTGCATATACGGATCCAGTTTTTCTTTTAAATCCCCAGGTAAAAATCCTAAATTCTCTCCAGCTTCCACCGCAGGTCTCGTTAAGATGATTCGTTTTACTTGCTTTTCCTTAAGTGCTTTAACAGCAAGCGCGACTCCTGTATAGGTCTTGCCCGTACCGGCAGGTCCGATCGCAAAAACCATATCGTTTTTTTTGGCGGCATCCACTAACTTTCGCTGATTGACGGTCTGCGCTTTTATCAATCTACCAGCAACACCATGAACTAAAGTTTCGCCAGCTTTTTCAGAAGATTTACCGTCTTCCGAATTGGTCGCCATGAGGACGCGTTCAATAGCATTTTCGTCCAATTTATTATACTTCGCAAAATGAGCAGTGAGCATATCGAAACGCTTATCGAACTCTTCCAAAAGATCTTGATCGCCATAGACCTTTATCTTATTTCCGCGCGCAACGATCTTTAGTTTTGCGTAGTGTTTTTTCAGTAAATTAATATTTTCATTCCCCTGTCCAAAAAACTCTCTGGGGTTGATTTCGGTAAGTTCTAGAATAAGTTCGTTCAAAAATAAAATTGTTTATGTGAAGCCTTGGAAATATAATTTCGTCTGGCTATTTTTTTGTTTAATTTTGTGCCTCAAAAGTAAGCAAAATATCAGCTTAATATATCATAAACATATCAACATTGCTGCATGGCAATCATTACGTTAACTACAGATTTTGGGATTAAAGACCATTTTGTAGGTGCTTTAAAAGGTAGTATTTACAAAGAACTTTCCGACGTGAAAATTGTTGATATCTCGCACGGCATTGGCCCGTTCAATATTCAGGAATGTGCTTACGTTCTTGCCAATGCGTATAAAAGTTTTCCGGATGGTACCATTCATATTGTCGGAGTCGATTCAGAACCTACTAGAGAAAATCAACATATTGCCGTGTTCTTGGACGGACATTATTTTATAACTGCCAACAATGGTATCATTGGTTTATTGACTTCGGAAATCAATCCTGAAAAAGTGGTGCAAATCAATATTCCGAATCCTGTTCATGGCTCATTTCCAGTAATGGATGTCTTTGTTCAAGTGGCCTGCCATATCTCACGTGGGGGCACTTTGGAAGTGGTCGGAAAGCCATTCAACGAATTAAAAGAGCTCAAAGATTTCTTACCGAGTGTAAGCGATAACAATAAAAAAATTATCGGTAGTGTTATTTATATCGACAATTACGGAAATGTGGTCACCAATATAAAAAAGAAATTCTTTGAAGCGTATCGAAAAGGTCGAGAATTCGAATTGAACGCCCGTACCACCAAAATAAAACAGATTCACAATAAGTACAGTGACATCATCAACTTTGATTTGGAAAAAAACAGACGGAAGGGCGCGGGCGACATCTTGGCCCTTTTCAACTCTTCCGATTATGTCGAATTGGCCATTTACAAAAGTGACTTGAATACTGTTGGCGGAGCTTCTACCCTATTGGGTTTAGACTACCGCGATACTGTGAGCATCGACTTCTTTTAGCATGCACTTATAAACATTTCCGTTAAAAATTCATTTCTTAAAACCGAGACTTTTCTTCATACGATTTATTCATACTACTTATTTACTTGACATTAGGTTACATTTTAAGAGTAATTCCAAGAATAAATCGAATTCAAATAAGATGATGATGTGTTGATAAGTTTGTTTCGTTAAAATGTCGAATTCAAATATCTTTGTTTGTCTTGTGTCTTAGAAAAACCACTCGATTTTGAATCGTCATTTACAGCGATATTCGCGACAACCTGATAAAAACAATACAACATGAAATTCATAGTATCCAGTACCTATCTTTTGAAACAACTGCAGGTTTTGGGTGGTGTTATTAACAACAGCAATACGCTTCCTATTTTGGATAATTTCTTGTTCGATTTAAAACAGAACAAATTGACGGTATCGGCTTCCGATTTGGAAACAACGATGAGCTCTGTTCTGAATGTTGATTCTGACAACGAAGGTACCATCGCAGTACCAGCTCGATTGTTGCTAGAGACTTTAAAAACTTTTCCCGAACAGCCGTTGACTTTTGTAGTTGAGGACAATAATACTGTCGAAATCAGCTCAAACCATGGTAAATATGCTTTGGCGTATGCGGATGGGGCGGAATTTCCGAAAGCAGTCGAATTGGCAAACCCAAGTTCAACGACCATTCTGGGGGATATTTTAGCCACGGCCATTAACAAAACTATTTTTGCTGCTGGCAACGACGATTTAAGACCCGTAATGAGTGGGGTATTTTTCCAATTTTCTCCTGAGAATTTGACTTTTGTTGCCACTGATGCACATAAGTTGGTCAAATACCAACGCGAGGATGTTTCCGCATCTCAAGTTGCAGAATTCATTATGCCTAAAAAACCATTGAATTTGTTAAAAGGAATTTTGGCAGGCAGCGAATCTGAAGTCCTTATCGAATACAATGATAGTAACGCCAAGTTCAGCTTCGAAGACACTGAACTAATATGTCGTTTAATCGATGGGAAATACCCCAATTATGAAGCGGTCATTCCTAAGGAAAACCCTAATAAGCTGACGATCTCAAGAAATCAATTCTTAAGCTCCGTTAGAAGGGTGTCTATCTTTTCAAATAAAACAACACACCAAATTCGTTTGAAGATTGCTGGAGCGGAATTGAATATTTCGGCAGAAGATATCGACTATAGCAATAAAGCCGAAGAACGTTTGACTTGTTCGTATCAAGGGGATGACATGCAAATTGGTTTTAACTCACGTTTCTTGACCGAGATGTTGAACAACCTGACCTCTGAAGAGGTTTCTTTGGAAATGAGCCTGCCGAACAGAGCAGGGATATTAACGCCAACTGATGGTTTGGATGAGGGAGAAAACGTTACCATGTTGGTGATGCCGGTTATGCTGAATAGTTAAAAGGTTCCTCCATAATATAAAAGCAGCCACTTTTCAGTGGCTGCTTTTTGTTATAAATACGATGTATTTCTATACGAAATCGAAGGTCATCGGATAATAAGGTGATTTCCCATTCCTCACTTTAATGGCATTAATGATTGGAAAAATAAAATACCCTATTCCCAACACCAAGAAGCCCAGAAGACCCAATCCGAAAAAGAGAATTAATGGTATACACAATAAAACGTATATAAACATCGAAATTCTAAAATTAATGATGGCCCTTCCGTTCTCATCCATGTCGATAATCTTATCCTTTTGAGTTAGCCATATTACCAAAGGAACAATAAGACCGCCAATACCCGTTACAAAATCGAGTAATTGACTCAAATGAGTTGCTGCTAAAAGTGATCTGTTTTCTATTTGCATGATTTTTAGTGTTTATTGATTGATGTACTAGTATGACGCAGAAATCAATCAAATGTTACAAATAAAATTGTCGAGCTACAGTTTTCGGTGAAGTTTAGCCAATTTTTCCTTGTCTTTAGCTATGCCCGCTTTCAACTTTTCTACTTTTTGATTCATTTTCATTTCGTCAGCAGAGGATAGCTTCCCTTTGCTTTTATTTTTGACCATTTTATCTTGCAGTTTGGCCACTTTGCTCTCATTCTTCTTAATGGATTTCTTTTTCGAAGAAATGGTATTGGTCAATTTCTCTTGCTTCTTTATTTCTTTTTCCACTTTTCTTTGAGCTTTTTCAACTTTCTTGGCTTCTTTTTCAGCCTTATCGATTTTCTTATGTGCTTCCTTCGTTTCTTTGGCCTCAATTTCTAAGCGCACATTGTGGTCATTGACAGGTTTGGTATCCTGGGCAGTCAGCTCGAAAAAGGAAAGGAATAGGATTGTAAAAACGAAAAAATTAAAGTTCTTCGGCATTCGCTTTGATTTAGTTAAAGCACATTAAAGATACTAAAGATTTTCACTTTTCATGTGGCAAAGCGCATTGTGAAAAAATAAGTTAATCCCTTGTTTTTATCTATTTTTACGACAAATTCAAACCATGATTCCAAATGATACCATTATTGCTTTGGCGACTCCTTCAGGAGCCGGGGCGATAGGTATAATTCGTATTTCAGGGAAGAATGCCATTGCATTGGCCGCTCCCTTTTTCAAATCGGTTCGTGGAAAGGATTTGAGCAAGCAGAAAAGTCATACCATTCATTTGGGTCATATCATCGACGGAAAAAAAACCTTGGATGAAGTTTTGGTATCTGTCTTCAGGGGACCTAATTCATATACGGGAGAAGATGTCGTGGAGATATCATGTCATGGCTCAACCTACATTCAACAACAGGTTATTCAGTTATTTCTTAGAAATAGTTGTCGCACAGCAAATGCCGGTGAATTCACCCTGAGGGCTTTTCTAAATGGAAAGCTGGATTTGAGCCAAGCTGAAGCGGTAGCCGATTTGATCGCTTCCGACAATGAAGCAAGTCATCAAATCGCCCTGCAACAAATGCGAGGGGGCTTTAGTAATGAAATAAAAACATTACGTGACGAACTATTGAACTTTGCCTCACTCATAGAATTGGAACTTGACTTCGCGGAAGAGGATGTTGAATTTGCCGACCGCAAAGCTTTTGAGGATTTATTGGAAAGAATTCAAAGCGTCTTGAAGCGTTTGATCGACTCCTTCGCCGTTGGAAATGTCATTAAGAACGGAATACCGGTAGCCATAGTAGGAGAGCCTAATGTAGGGAAGTCAACACTATTAAATGCCCTACTAAATGAAGAGCGCGCCATAGTTTCGGAAATTGCCGGAACAACACGAGATACTATTGAAGATGAAATCTCGATTGGTGGATTCGGTTTCCGCTTTATAGATACTGCTGGCATTCGAGAAACCAAAGATGTGGTTGAAGGTATTGGCATTCGAAAGACCTTTGAGACAATAGAGCAAGCTCAGGTTATCCTTTATCTTATCAATGGGGAAGAAATTCAGACTGCAGAGAAGCCGTTACAGAATTTAAACCTTGAACTGCAAAAACTCAGAAACAAGTATCCGCAAAAACCTCTAATTGCGCTTGTAAACAAGAACGATCTAATAGATGTGGAGACAAAAAAGAGTTTAGAGGATACCCTGAGCCCCGTCGAGGGGCTTAGGGTACAGTTTTTGTCCGCCAAAACCGGAGAAGGTGTGGAGGCACTAAAGTCGAAACTTTTAGATTTTGTGAATACAGGCGCCCTTCGCAACAATGAAACTATAGTGACCAATACACGGCATTACGATGCGCTGCTAAAAGCCTATGAAGAAGTAGATAAGGTTCAAACAGGACTTTTGGATGGTGTTTCAGGGGATCTGTTAGCCATAGATATTCGGCAAGCCTTATATCACTTCGGGGAGATTACCGGTGAAATAACATCAGACGACTTACTGGGTAATATTTTTGCGAATTTCTGCATCGGAAAGTAAGGCTTAGGCAACCATCTTGAAAAAATGCCCTTGTACAATCGTATTATCTTAAAAATTCGTGAATTCAAGAATTTAATTTTTAAAAGTAAATTAAGCAAACTGAGTTTCAAGGGGCAAATGTATTTCAATATGGACAAACCAGAGGGCACTATAAAAAAGTTGACCGATGTATCACTTCAACAGTACTTGGGTTGGTAGCACAAAATTGAATTGGCGATAGTAATGCAATTAGGAAACAAAGGCTAGATTCCTCCCTTACCTATTTAAAAAGACAACAAATTCCACCCATTCTTAATAATACAAGAAATTACCTATCGGCCGGCTTTGTTTTTATTAAGAATATCATTCATTTCATAATATTTGGCACTTCAAAAGCGTTAAGTAAAACCTGTTTATATCCATGAATAACTAACTATTACGTAGATTCTTACGATGACCGTAATTAATCGTCTCTTAACCTAAAATTTTAACCTATTAGATTTATATATTTACCTTTCGGCCACTTGTATCCTTACAGAGATATGTAAATCATAGCCAATACATAGTATCACTAGATTTCCTAATCGATACCCCCTTACGTAGTGTCTTTAAAAAAAAACAAAGTCCAACAGAAAATAAAATGAGAATCTTAGAAAAAGTTGTTATGAAGAATAGGTCCTTCGTGGACTCCTACTATGACTTTTTAAATTAGATTTAACTTTAGTCTAATCAAACTGAATATATGGAATTAAAAGAAAATTTGAATTTTCTCGTCGTCGGCGCGGCAAGGGACGCTGAAAATACTTTACACGAAGATGTTGCCATAATTAAAAAATCACTTCAAAATACAAAGAGTATACATTGGTTTTTTGTTGAATCCGATAGTTCTGACGGCACTACAGCAACATTACAAAAGCTAAAAAATGAAGTCCCGAATTTCAACTATATCTCCTTAGGTCACCTTTCTGAAAAAATGGAAAAACGTACCGAGAGATTAGCATTCTGCAGAAATGCATATATAAAGGAGATTAAAACAAACTATAAAAATATAGATTATGTTATTGTTGCAGATTTAGACAAGTTAAATCAAAAATTAACCCCAAAGGCAATTGATAGTTGTTTTGTTCGCGACGACTGGGATATGCTTTCCGCCAACCAAAATGGTCCATATTACGACTTATGGGCTCTTCGACACGAATATTGGTGTCCTAGTGACTGTTGGGATTCTTATCGGTTTTTTAAAAAATACATGACGCAATATGGAGCTGCCATGGAAAATCAAATATTTTCTAAGATGATAACTATTCCTCAAAACAGTGAATGGATAGAAGTTGATTCTGCTTTCGGAGGTTTAGCAATTTATAAAAGGAGAGTATTTGATTTGTCAGAATATAATGGAGTTACCGATCAAGGAAATGAGGTATGTGAACATGTGTATTTTCATAAAATATTAAAAGAAAAGAATTGTAAACTATTTATTAACCCTCAACTTATTAATGCAGATTATACTGAAATGACTCTTGCAATGAAAACAAAATATCGATATCGTAGAAATTTTAAAAATATGATATTAAGAGTATCCCCGGAGTTTTTACGCAAAAGACTACTAAGGCTGATTGATCGATTGAAATAATAACATATAACAGATAAATGTACCTAGGTAGGTCGAGCAGTACCTTGCGATTGAACGTGTTATGAAAACTCTCGAGAAAAACGTAATAGATACGATTTCACATGATATACCATAGCACAACTATAGCGATTCAACTGATGAACGAATTCGATAGAAGAGATTTGATTCTTACAGCTTTTTTTGACCTTAGCGTCAAAAGCCCTTAAAAATTACATTAAACAAAAGACTCATTAAACCGTTCAAAATGACAGGTATATCCATTCGGTATGCGAACCAAATAATCTTGATGCTCTGGTTCGGCTGGCCAAAAAGTCGAGTACGGTTCTAAAGTGGTCACGACCCTTCCCTCCCATTTATTGGAATCTTCAACGATTTTAATCACTTCCTCGGCAATCCCTTTTTCCTCTTCATTCTGAATAAATATGGCCGAACGATAACTGGAACCCCTATCATTGCCTTGTTGGTCAAGGGTAGTGGGATTATGAATACGGAAGAAATAATCCAATATTTGCTTAAAGGAGGTTTCGTCTGAATTATAGGTCAATTCCAAGCCTTCGGCATGCCCAGGGTGATTCGAATAGGTAGGATGGTCATTCTCACCACCAATGTAGCCTACTTCCGTATCCAAAATTCCAGGGCGCACTCGAAACAAATCTTCCATTCCCCAAAAACAACCTCCAGCGATATATGCTTTTTTAGTACCCATTATTTTCTTTTTTAATACTATTTGTTTTACTAAGTCTACCTTCCTATCTATTCATTACCAGTCTCACGAACTGCATGACAACATGGAGCAGCCCACTTTATTCCTTGCCCAATCCGGGCGTTTTGCAAACCATTTTTCATGCTGGGGCTGTTCACCATAGGGTTTTTTCAATACTTGAAATAGTTCATCCAAGAGGCTATAATCACCTTCGTCAGCTGCATCTATAGCCAATTGTGCCATGTAATTCCGTAAGACATACTTCGGGTTGACGGTATTCATCGATTCACTTCGTTCGGTATCGTTCTTTAATTCCTTCTGAAGGCGTTCGGCATATTTCAAAAACCAGGTTTTCCATTTCGCCTCGATTTCCTTTACGATTTCCTTCTCATTATAAAAGGCTTTTGATACAAGCTCTAATCCGTCTTGACTTCCATCACTTTTAAAATTGCCAAGTTGCCTGAAGAAAATAGTCATATCCGTTTCTGAAAGTTCTAAGCTATTTTCTAATTCGGTTATCAGTATTTTGTCGTTTTTATCCTTTTCGAACAATCCCAATTTAGATTTCATCATCTCCAAATATGCTATGTCCACTTCTTGTTGATATTCCTTTAAAATATCCTGTAATAGCGCAGCTTCCTCAATTAAAGGAAATAAGGCATTTGCCAATTGTAATAAATTCCAAAGAACAATTTGTGGCTGCGTGCCATAACGATAGCGTTTATTTGTACGATCGGTGGTGTTAGGCGTCCATCCTCGATCATAATCCTCCAACCAACCATAAGGTCCATAATCGATGGTCAGACCTAAAATGGACATGTTATCGGTATTCATCACCCCGTGTACAAAACCTACGCGTTGCCAATGAATGACCATATCCATGCTTCGTACGGCAACTTCTTTAAAAAACTTCAGATACGTACCTTTTGAAGGTTTTCCCAAATGGGAATAATGATGTTTAATAGTATGATCAACTAAGGCCGTCAATGTTGCTTTATCTTCCTGTGCAGCTAAAATTTCAAAGTTTCCAAAGCGAATGAACGAGGGTGCAACCCGACATACGATTGCACCTTTCTCATGTGCAGGATTCCCGTCATACATCACATCACGTAAAACTTGGTCACCACTTAACATCAGCGACAAGGCCCTTGTGGTAGGTACCCCTAAATGGAACATGGCTTCGCTACAGAGGTATTCTCGTATAGATGAACGCAACACCGCCAACCCGTCCGCGGTTCTGGAATATGGCGTCTCCCCTGCCCCTTTCAATTGCAATGCCCACTGCTGTCCGCTATGTTCAACCTCGGCTAGATTGATTGCACGACCATCCCCTAATTGCCCGGCCCAATTTCCGAATTGGTGTCCGCCATAGCACATCGCATACGGATTCGAATTGGGCAATATGGAACTGCCCGAAAAGATGTTTCTAAATTCTTGGGATTCCGAAGCTTCTTTCAACCCGATTGCCTCAACCATCTCTGGAGAAACATGAATCAACGAAGGATTTGAAGGTTTTTTAGGAGCTACATATGAAAAACACGCATTTCGCACTTGGCGCCTTGTATTCTGCAATATAGGGTCGGCGGGTAATTCCTTATTGAATGTATCTTGTAAGTTGAGTTTCAAGGTCACCTTCGTTTTTTTCAATTTTCTTCCTTGACGGTTTCCAGCTGCATCGATTCGGAGTTGATACAATAGCGCAATCCACTTGGCTCAGGTCCATCAGGAAAAACGTGGCCCAAATGGGCATCGCACGTATTGCACATGACCTCGACCCGAATCATTCCGAATGAAGAATCCTTTTCGTATTTGATGGCATTCTCTTTTATGGGTTGGGTAAAACTTGGCCATCCCGTTCCGGATTCAAATTTAATGGTAGAATCGAACAAGGGCATGTCACAGCAGACACAATTGTACTTGCCCGCCTCGTGAACACTACATAACGCTCCTGAATGAGCCATTTCCGTTCCTTTTTTCCGTGTAATCCGAAATTGTTCGGGCGTGAGAAGTTCACGCCATTCATCCTCCGCTTTTTCGACTCTTCTATCTGGTTTTGGATTTCCATTTACACTAAAACTTATAATATTTTCCCAAGTCAACATAGCTTTCTTTTTCTTGAATTTTTCTGGAACAAATTTACTGGTTTTTTAAGGGATTGCCGTTGCTTCTACCTATAATTATAGTTGCCCATTATTGCAACATGCTCCATCTTTTCTGTCACTTTTAAATCAGTTATTTCTATATTCGATTTTAAATAGTCGTAAAAAGTAGATAACCTATACAATTGCTATGGCGAACTTTCCAAAAAAAGTGTATCTCAATGGAGAAATTAGTAAGGCTTCGGATGCCAAAATTTCCGTTTTTGACCGTGGATTTCTTTTTGGGGATGGTATCTATGAAGTCATGGTTCGACTCGATAGTGACTTCTTTTTTGGGGCAGCCCATTTAGCGCGACTTGAGAGCTGTCTGAAAAAAGTGACTATTGAATTTGATATTACTACCCTACAAGTGGAAATAGACCGCCTTTTAAAAGCTGCTGAATTAGAAGTGAAGGACTGTCTGCTTTATATACAGCTGACCCGTGGTGTTGCGCCTCGAAAACATTCTTTCCCAAAGGATATTGCTCCTACGGTAATGATGTACGCGATACCCTTTACTTTACCGGATGTGAATACCCAATTCGTTACGGTGGTTTCACAATCCGACTTTAGATGGCATCGTTGCGATATCAAAATGACCTCGCTGTTGGGTAATGTAATGGCCAATGACTTTGCCATAAAAAAAGGCCATTATGAAACTGTTTTTCATCGCGATGGAAAAATGACCGAAGGTTCTCATTCCAATCTATTCTTTGTAAAAGATGGGGTGGTTTACACGCATCCGGCCGATGAACATATCTTAAAGGGAATTACCCGTGAAATCGTCTTGAAAATTTGCAGGGATACTAATATTCCTTATCGGGAAGAGGCGATTTCTTTTGAGAATACGAAACAGATGGATGAAGCATTTTTAACGGGTACCTCGACACAGATAGCATCTATCAAACAACTAGATGAGCATGTATATCATAATGGTGACCGATCAGGTGCGATTACCCAAAAGTTACAGGACCTCTTTTTAGAACTTAAAAGAGGCTATACTCCTGATATGAATTATGAAGACTCTTCCAACCTTCTGAATTCTTTATAAATGTGTTGTTTCTCTTGAAGCGTAAACTCTTTTGCTTCAAACCAATCGTGGGCATCTATCTTTTCATTTTCAATCTGGGCATTTCGAATCGCTTTTAAAGAGACCAAGTGCCAATGTATGCCTTTCTTTCTAGAGACACAGTACCCCACATCGGCAATGATATATGATGGTCTGGGTTGATTATACAAGCGTACTCCATTTTTTAAAATGGCCAATGTTCTCGTCAATTTCATGACTTCAGAAAATGAATAGCGTGCAAAATCACCGAAACCATCCTGCCTTACATTGTATAATTTATCCCCAACTTCGAGTTGTCTCATAGGCTTTAAAAGGGTGCAAAAATAGGCGGGACTTGTCGTTCTTGCAAGCCTAACATTTGAAGAATTATGAACAAAATTTTAATGGTGGTTCGAAAATGGGAAGTAAGATCAAGCTATGCCCTTCATAGTGAGCAAGGTAGTCGTCCAAACAATTAGGGAAGACAAAAAGATTCCGATTGCATTCGCGGCAAAAGCCCTTTTCCATTCTATTCTGAACAAATAACTCGCAATACTGCCGGCATATACACCAGTACCGGGTATCGGTAGCATCACAAAAAAAACCAGACCCAAGAATCCGTATTTTTTGATGTTATCGCCTGAACCCACTTTTGCTTTTCGGGCTACATAAACGGCCAATTTTTTATAGATATGCCAACGGAGTAAAGACTTATTGATATGCTTCAGGAAAAACTGCATCAAAGGAAAAACCAGAATATTGGCGAAAAGACAAACACTAAAGACCAGATAGATATTCACGCCATTAAGCATACCATAGGGAATTCCGACCTTGGCCTCGCCAAAAGGGGAAATACTCCATAAAAATGCAATAACTAAATCTTGAATCACCAGTAGCTTTTTTGCAACTGGTAAAGCTAATGCACGATGGGCAATAGTTATGATTTAAAATCACAAAAAATGCATAAATATTCGAACAACGTTTCCAAATAACAACTCAAAGCGAGTTCAATTTGGCCGCAAACCATAGATACCCCTGGCCCAAAATAAAAATCAAAAAGAACCAAAGCCGATTCAGGGGCGTTAAGGTCTTCCGGTTAGCGGTTACATCAGCAATTGAATTGAATTGCCTTTTATTTTCAGCCCTAGTTTTGTAGGCTGTTATCGACTTCCATTTAGTTGAATCCATCACATAATAGTCCAAGGTAGCAACGGAATCGTTTTCTAATTTGATGCGCTGCCAACCGGTGTTTCCAGGATAGGTGATTCCGCTCCATAAGGCTCCTATGTCAGGATTTTGCATTAATGGAATTCCGCCATGGGCTCCTATGGCTTGAGGATCCTCAAAGGCGGTTCTAATTTCGAACGGAAAAGGTTCATCAACAAATACGAATTCCGAACCGGAACTCCATTCTGCAAGAGATTCCCGTCTTTTGCTAAAAGCGCTAATTGTTTCAGACCAAAAGGTTCGGTAGACTTCCGAATTGCCAGCCAACAATAACCGATAGCTATTCTGAATGACCGTGGTACCTATTCTCCCTCGCCCCATGCTGTGATATGCCGTGAGAAGCGTTTCATCGGAACGGTGCACTTTTTCCAATCTTAAGCCCTCTTTAAAGATATAGGGATATTTCTCCCAAGACAATTTCGGCCACTGGTCCAATGTGATTCTTGAACTTTTCTCTCTTAAAAATTCAAAATTCGAGGTCTTGACCGGAAGTTTAAAAAAGCCCTCATCCGGTAAGAGTAAAACACCAAGACCATCGCGCTGTATAGCCTGTTCAATAGTTTGAAGCGACATTGTGGAAAGATTGACATACGAATTCGCATCGATGATCATCAAATCAATAGGCTCCAATTGTTTCTTGGAAAACGAATAAAAAGGACGTCGTTCCGTATTGAAATATTCAAATTTGAATTTACCTCTGGTCAATTGACTTCGTACCGTTAATTCATTTCCCACTTCCGCGAGGAAATTCTTCAAATATTTTGATTCAAATGTCGGGAAACTGTTGACCATTAGTATCTGCAACTTTTTTCTAGGTAAAACCTGAATCGGTAAGGATTCCGTTGCGATACGATTTCCCAACGAATCTTTCTCCAGTATTTTATATACATACTTCCCCCTGACCTTTACATTGGCCGATAATTCAAAATCGGTACGCTCCGCCTTATCCATTTGCACAGAATCGATCTCCTTTCCACTTGAGTCAGTTAATAAGAGTTGGTGACCTATCTTGGGCGCGTTATAGCTTCCACGAACGATCCATTGCTCGCCAACTGATATTTCCTTCGGGTAATTCAGTTTGATGATTCCCTTTGGAATTACAGCTCCTACATAATTGGTGGGTAGCTTTTTCAATTGCCAAAAATCGAAAGAACGCAAGCCGTTACCTAGCACAAACAGGGAAGAAATAGAGTCCAATACTTTTCCTATCGGTTGATTCACCTTATATGGAATGACCTTCAGGTTTTTGTATTCCCTATTCAAACTATCGAGTCTTTCTTTTTGAAAGTTTTCTGTAAGTAAGACTCCGCTGTTGGTTTGCGAAGAACTCCATATCATCGGTTTGAGCGCTAACATCGCCAAAGAAATCAAAGTGACAAGAGCGATTAAAACATGCACGTAAAATTTAATTCTTATAGGTAAATACCATTCCTTCCAAACGAACACTATGAATAAAAGAAATGCCCCGATAACCACCGGCACAATGAAATCTTGATGGAGAAAATGGAGGGTATCAATCATTGATTTCCAATTCTTTTAGCAGTAGGGTATTCAGTTCACTATGATATTCACTTTGATTCTTTGGTTTGGACTTTGGCTTAGGGATTGCCGCTTTCAAACCGCTTAATACTTCATGTAGTTGACCCGTAGCGAATTCATTACTATCCGACATCCATTTTAATTGCTGGAGGGTCTTTAGATATTTTCCAGGTTCGAGAATCGCCAACTCGGCCAATTCGTTACCTGCTTCTGAAAAGAGATTTTTATCTACCTCCGTAGATGGGCTGCCTTGAGTTAATTGCTCAAGTCTTTCCACAGCGCTCTTCATAAACGGAAACTCCTCAGGAACAGCCAAATCTTCTTGTTTTTGAAAACTGACGACCTCATCAAGTGCTCCTGTCAATCGCTTATCTTCCTTGATAGGTGGAGGGTCAAAACCGATACGGTGCACATAAATACGAGCACTGTTCTTAATCTCTTGAATCAACTTCAAGGCTCTATATTGATAAGGCAATGATTTTTCAGGAGTATACAATCGCAGGTATAATTCAGCGTCCCACATTTCGGTCATCGCTTGCCGCAGTTTACTTTTGAGTGATTGGGTAAACAGCGTTGATTCTTCGGGATTATCGTGGTTATGCAGATAACTTTCCAATGGATCCTCTTCCTGTTCGCCCTCTCCCTCTTCTTCATGTTCATGATCTACTAAATTGTGTTCATTGCTTCCATCATGTTCATGGGTGTACTGCGACAATGGATTCCCATCATTTTCCACTTCTTCAGTCTCTTCAGTCACCGTCTCGGTAACTTGAATACCCGATTCTGCCTCATCTCCCATAAACGCGCCATATTTGAGTCGTAAAGCCTTTTGATCGAAACCTAGTTCGTTGCTGGTAAAATTAAATTCCTTCTGAGCCAGCTTCGATTTGTCGGCAATCAACTTTTCGGTATCGATAATCAATTGGCGTTGGCTTCTAAAATAATCGGGCATCAAATCAGCACCCATGGTTCCTTCCGTAGCAAATTGGCTCGAAAGCGTATCACGAATTACAGCAAAATAGGTCTCACTTCGCGTGGTATTCGCTTTCGGTTCCTTGTTATCGGTAACGGCGATGTAAAAATAAAGTTCGTCACCTGGCTCCATTCCCATTTCATCCAAATCGATGCGCTTTGATAATTTTTGATTTTTGCTGTTTTTAAACACCGCATTACTAAACTGTAATCGCTGCTCTCGAAATTTTACCGATTCGCCTTCTCCCTTACTTACCGTTGCAATAATGTGGGCCTCCACAATCCCATAATCATCGGTTATCATTGTTTCAAACGCCAGCGTCTTATCCTCCTCAATATCGAAGGAAGTAAATTGTTTCAATTTCCGAATCTCCACTGTGGGCCGTTCATCCTTGAACATTTCCAAGGCATAAAGCTCCGATTGGTACAATTCTCCGCCAAAAGCCTCGAAATTAAAATTATAAAAACCAGCCGTGTTCAACAGCATTTGATGAGAATATTCCCCATCGGATTTCTTCATGGAATGGTCTTCATTGGAGCTTTGCAGAAGGACACTTTGAATAGGTTGATCAAACTTTAATTTCCATGTGAGCTTCGAGCCTTTCAAAGCCCTTACATTCATATTGGTTGTGGCAAGGGTACCGATTCGGGTGTAAGCTGGATAACGAATCAGGAGTTTTTGGTGTTCTAGTTGTGGAGGATCCTTGATTATTTCGGTTGAATCTAAAGGCTTGAATGCTATACGCTGCTCAACTTCCGGATTACTTTCTGGGGCACTAAAAGTTGATGCCCAATTGAATTGGTGTGCAAAAAACGTGAGCAGCCCAAATACACCTAAAACCATGAACGCTTGTTTCAACGAGACCTTAGGTCTTACCAAATGGATATTCTTTTGTAGTGTTACACTCACTTTATGCCGCTGAAGGCTCGCCACACTCGAAAGTTGATTCTCTGGAAGTAGTAAAAGACCAGTGCTATATTCAACCGCATCCAAGTTTTTATCAATATAGTTTCCGATTTTTTCAAGAGTCAGTTTCCAGGGTTGTATTAGTACGAGCCCTAAAAGCACAATACCTGCAAAAACGGATAGGGATAAAATGATATTCGAGCTTAAAAAATAAAACAGTAGTGCTGGCCCTATGGCGTACAGAAGCATCTCGAAAGCTTGCATCAGTTGCCATCGCTTCTTGAACCCCATAAGTATACTTTTACCTGGGCTCATTGCTTTCTATATTTTGCGATGATGCGTTCCGTGACCATAATCAATATCAGTAGCGCCCATAGCCATAGCGAAATGTCTACAAGACTCGCCTGCAGGGCATTCCTTGGTTTTTCGGAGACAACAGGTCGCAATTCTTCAACGGAAACAACCCTTTTGTCATGGGTGCGAATTTCTTTTTCTAAGCCTTCTCTAAGATTTAATAGCGCATGGAGTTTTTCTGGTAAATGCTCCGTAACACTATTTTCTCTATTCAAAAAACGCGTTAGAAAATATTCATTTTTAGTAGCACCAGACACAATCAGTTCGGTCGCCAAAGGGTCTGGTTTAAAAATCAGCCTTATTTTCTTATAGTCTTTTCCGGGTGTGATACCCAACCAAATGGAGACATTAAAGGATTCAAGATTTATCGAATCGATATTTGAAGTTGTTTTTATGGTGATCGGGCGTTCCAAAAACTTGGAAACTGCCCTGTACGCAGCACTAATATACAGCTGCTCTCGAACGAGACTATCAACATATACTATCAAGACCTGTATGGGTGCTTCGGATCTAAGCGGTATCGCGTTTCCATTTATTCGGATGCTATCTTTGCTGCTGGTATACTGCACTTCAGCACTATTTTCAGGCAATTTTTTCTTTGCAAATTGAAGCTTCCCCTGGTCACTTAAAAGCGTTAGTAGTTCTAAAGAATCTCCTTTTTTCTTTGCTTCGACAATCTGGTCTGAGGTATCATCCGAATTCAATACCATCCAATTGATATGATTCGGTATATTGGGGCGCTTGCCTTTGATTCCTGAAATAAATCCTTTAGCAAAAACGACTATGCTGTCTGCTGGCAAAGTCTTCATCTCCTGCGCCAATTGCCAATAATCAGGAATGCTGTTATCCGCAACCCTGACATCATAGCCCTCGACCTCAGGAAATTCCTTTCCCATTACTCTAATAACATCTTCAGGAATGCCATCGAGAAGACCTTCCATTTTTTGACTGGTCATCAACGAGGGTTCAACAATATATAATAGTGGGCTATTCGCTGTTTGATTCTTAAGTCGTGGTTCTGAAAGAATGAGCGAAAGTACTAGTAGCATCATAATTCTTAAAAAAAGCAACCATAATTCATTTGGGCGAATGGCACTAATTTGTCTTGGTTTGGATTCTCGCAATAATTTTGTACTCCCTATTTTGATTGTGACGACCTTTCTTCTGCTCCACAAGTGTATGGCTATGGGAAGTATAATTCCCAACAAGGACCACAGATATATAGGATTTAAAAAAGTCATCTTACATCAAAAAACTGCGTTGTTTTAAAAATAATTGAAGCGCTTCGGCTATGGGCTCGTTTAGTTGGAATAGTTGGTATCCGATTCCTTGGGAAAGCAACATATTCTTAGTATGGTCCATCTTTTCTGTCAGGGCCGTCATATATGTTTTCTTTGCTTCTTTGGCATCGACCTTAACTTCAGCACCGGTTTCTAAATCTTCAAAAATCACAAAGCCCTTGTAATCGAATTCCAACTCGTTCTTACCCATGACCTGAAGAACGACCACTTCATTCCTAGTTGTTTTTAGACTTTTGATTAAGGTCGTAAGCTCCTTATCTTCTTCATACATGTCTGTAATGAAAAAGACCAACTCTTTTCTACTTTTATCATGCATTTGATTTAATGCAACCGTGTTTTTAGGCCATTTTCCTTCTCCTTTAATCGTAATCAGCTGGTGTAAGAATCGATTGAAATGCTGTTTTTGAACGGTCGGTTGAATGCTTTTCAAGCTTTTATCATTCAAAGCATACAGTCCGACAGCATCCCCTTGGTTTTGAGCCAAATAGGCCAATGATGCTGTCAACACTTTTAT
>JARFRH010000227.1 GCA_029287355.1 Maribacter sp.
AAACCAAAAACCAAAAACCATCAACCACAAACTATTGTGAACCCATTTAAAAAATACCTCAAGAACCTCGTCGCTTCTAAAAGGGTCATTGGCAATGACTCTAAATTAATGGATTTTGTAAAGGCTGATGCAACACTCCAAGCATTAGTGGCTGAGAAAGAAATCCCTGGCCTTGCGATTACTGTTTTTAAAGAAGGGAAAACACTAGTTCAAAAAGGGTACGGTTATGCCGATTTGGATGCTCGTATTCTGGTTGACCCGCAAAATACGATCTTTAGAATTGCGAGTGTTTCCAAAAATATAGCCGCAACTGCTTTGGCCCATATGGTCAATGATGGGCTTATTGACTTAGATACTTCGTTTTATAAGTATGTGCCATATTTCCCCAAAAAGAAATGGGATTTTACTATTCGACATCTCGCGGGACACACTGCAGGAATTCGAGGCTATCAAGGCACCGAATACGGATTCAATAAAAAGTTTTCCATAAAAGAAAGTATTGAAATCTTCGCAGCCGATGACTTGCTTTTTGAACCAGGCACGGACTACTTGTATAATAGTTATGATTGGATTTTGATTTCATTGGCGATGCAAGAGCTAAGTGGCATTCCCTTTAAGGATTATGTTCAAGAAAAGGTTCTGAACCCATTAGAAATGACCAATACTTTTGCGCCATCACTTGCTGTCAGTCCTTGCAGAGTCGAGAACCGGGCAACCTTTTATTCCAAAAATCGCCTTGGCTTCCGAAAAGCCATTCCTGTAAACAATTTCTACAAGCTGGCAGGTGGTGGTTACTTATCTACTTCAGAGGATATTGCCAAATTCGGCCAAGCCTATTTGGATGGAAAAGTCATAAACGATGATGTCCTTTTTCCATTTCTAACTTCCGAAATAATCAACGGAAACAAAACCTATTACGGGCTCGGGTGGCAGGTGAGTGAAGATAAAAAAGGAAGATCGTATTTTGGGCATATCGGGAATGGCGTGGGCGGGTATTCCAACTTTTTTGTATACCCTGAACAGCAGCTGGTTTTTGCGATTCTTATCAATTGTACCAATCCGAATGTGCAACAGGATTTAGATGAGGTGGTTGACACTTTGATTTCGGCACAAGAAAGAGGGGTGTCGTTATAAATCAAGATTCTTATATTTATTTTATTGGATATCGGTATCTTTATGCAGGATATGTCCACATATCCTGCATAAAGATAGAAGCTTATGGAGGGAGCCTATTATCGAACAAAGGAATCCGTAGATGAATACACTAAGCTGTCGAAAGATGTTAGTGGAAAGGAGTTGATTGAAAAGTTGAGTAAGATTTTGACACCTGGCGCGGAAATTCTTGAAATCGGCTCAGGGCCCGGAACCGATTGGAGAATCTTGAGCGAAACATATACAGTTATTGGTTCTGATAATTCCATAGAATTTTTAGCCCATCTGAGAACTCAAAACCCTCTAGGCGAATTCCTCGAATTGGATGCGACTGCATTAAAAACAGGGAAAAGATTCGACGGTATCTATTCTAACAAAGTACTACATCATTTAAAAGACGATGAATTGACCAGTTCTATTAAAAGACAACATGAGCGACTAAACCCTGGTGGAATTGTTTGTCATTCTTTTTGGAAAGGGGAGGGCTCTGAAGTATTCAAAGGACTTTTTGTGAACTATCATAGCGCATCAGATCTTGAGCGTATTTTCGAAAACTATTTTGAAATACTTTCAATAGAGGAGTACAAAGAATTTGAAGACAATGATTCGCTTTTATTGATCGGAAAGAAAAAAACACCACAGTAATGAAAAATAGCATCTGTTTTATAGTCGCCATCGTCAGTTTAATGGCCTGCAAGTCGAGAAATGGGGAAAGATCTTCTGATGAACCGCAACAGGCCTTCATTGAGCAGGAAACCGTTAAAAAAATAGATGTGCATGCGCACTATAAATATGAACGCGATTACCTACCTGCCTTTTTCAAAAAATGGAATATGCAAGGGGTATTGGTTGATGTTTCCATTTCTGATTCTATTGGAGTTAATAGAAGTTGGGGCGAATATGTAGCGCATACCAAAGTACAACCGGATATGTTCTTTCTTTGTTCTTCGCTCATTGGTGTCGATATCGATAAACCTGACTTTGCAAAAAAAGTTATCACCAGATTGGAGCAAGAGATTCTATCAGGAGCTAGAATGGTCAAAGTATGGAAGAACTTTGGTATGGTCACCAAAGACGCCTCCGGGAATTTTATACAGATAGATGATGCCCGCTTACAACCCATTTGGGATTTTCTAAGAGCACGTCATATTCCCGTAATGGCGCATATTGGAGAACCTATTCAAGCATGGAGACCCCTTGATGATCCGAATAACCCGCATTATGGATATTATACGGACCATCCAGAATATCATGCCTACCAGCATCCTGAAATTCCTTCCTATGAAACGATTATATCGGCACGCGATAATTGGATAGCAAACAACCCTGATTTAAAAATCTTGTGTGCCCATCTGGGAAGTATGTCGCATGATGTCGCTATGGTTGCAGAACGTTTGGATAAATTCCCTCACATCTATGTGGAACCTGCCGCTCGCTTTGGAGATTTGGTAGGTCAAGATTCTGATAAAGTAAGGGCCTTCTTTGAAAAATACCAAGACCGAATCATGTTTGGAACGGATTATGGTACTTGGGGTCCTCAAAATGGAAAGACCTTTGAAGAACTAAAAACAGAGTAACAAAACCTTGATGAAAGTTACAAGCGACTATGGACCTATGTCGCCACTAAAGATTCGGTAGCGATACGCGGACAAAAGAATATTGGATTAGGACTTCCGATTAAAGTTTTGAATAAGTTTTACTATCAAAATGCGGTAGATTTCTTAAAGTTGGAATAATCAAAGGCCTGAGCTACGAAAACTAGGATATTGAAGTACGTTTGGATAGCATCCAGAAGGTCAAATTTTGAGTTTCATTTAACATTCTTAATTTTACGTTTAACAAATATTCATTATCTTTAAACAAAAAATAAAGACCATGAAAAAATTAATAATTTTCACAGTGCTTTGCGCTTTTGCAAGCACTACGTTAAAGGCACAAGAAATCACTTCATTTCCCGGCATGTGGGGCGAAGCTTTTTATCAAGACAAAACGAAACTTTCTTGGAAGGAAATCGATGGGATTATGAAGGAAAGTCAAGCAGCGGAAATGCACTGGCAGAAGTCTAAAAAACAAGCCTTGGGGGGGCTTATTTTTGGCGCCGCTAATTTTGGATCGGCTATTTGGTTATTATCAAGCCTCGATAAGAACGAACCACTCACTGGTCCGGCCATCGCAGTTGCAGGTACTGGTTTAATAGGCTCCATATTCTTTCACGCATCTATGAAGAATAAAAAAACGGCGATTTTAGAAT
>JARFRH010000257.1 GCA_029287355.1 Maribacter sp.
ATTCACCACATACCAGGAAGTTCTTGAGAATTCAAGTGCTTTTGAGTTTTCGGCCGAAGAACTTATGGTCGAGCAGGAATTCACGAAAATTCGGGTGCGCGGGCTATCGCAGTTACTAAATGGTTTATCAGCCAGAGAACGTGAAAGTATTTATCTTAAATATTACAGTGGCCTATCTATCAGGGAAATATCCGAAGTAATGAACATATCCTACCAAAGTGTTCTCAATACACTACAAAAGGCCATTGCCAAGTTAAGACGCCATATCGAAACTCACGAAATAAAGCAGGCTTTTCAAATAGTTTGAATTTTCTTGAAAAAAATAGGGTATCACTTCAATGTCAAAGTCTCTTTACCTATAACGACTGTACTATGAATAAAAGCAATGGGTCTTTTCTAGAGCTTCTTTTAAACGATTCTTCCTTCAAAAACTGGGCTAACCAAAGCAACCGGAATGACATGGAATTCTGGGAATCATGGATTGGAAAACATCCGGATAAGGTAGAAACGATTTACAACGCAAAGGCGATTATCACTGGAATAGCTTTTAACAAGACCCTGCTTCCTGAGGGGAAATTAAAAATGGAATTGAACGCTGTTCTCAAGCAGGTTTCATCCAAGGAAAACAATCAAGTAATACCCCAACGAAAAAACCTATTCCCACAACTTATAAAATATGCTGTTGCTGCGGCTATTGGTATTCTTTTTATCGTATTAGGCAATAAAGCCTTACAAACGGCATCTTCAGAGGTCATTCACAAGACGGCCTTTGGAGAGATTATCGATTTAAAACTGCCCGATGGCACTTCAGTTGTTTTGAACGGAAACTCAGAGATTAGCTATGACAAAAGCAATTCAAGAGCCATTCGTTTACAAGGGGAAGCGTATTTCAAGGTGCAATCCATTCCTGCTACAAATGCCAAATTTTGGGTTACGACCAAAGACTTAAAAGTCGAGGTGTATGGAACCCAATTTCATGTGAACACGCGCGAATCGAAAACCGATGTGCTCCTAGATGAAGGTTCTATTCATTTAGTATTGGAAAATGGAACTACGAAAAAAATGATCCCTGGTGAACTTGTCTCGTTTTCTAAAGAGAATAATGCGGTTACACATCAAAAAGTTACCAGAGAACTATCTTATGCCATATGGCGCGAGGGTACTTATGTTTTTAATAATATAACCCTAAAAGAAGTGATGAATAATGTGGAACAGGCTTATGGCTTGGAGGTGGAATTCATTGATGAAGAACTAGAACAACAATTATTAACTGGGGGTATACCCAATCAAAATCTAAAAATTTGCTTGTCAGCAATTGAAAAATCGACAGGAACCCGAATTGTCCAAAAGGGCAAAAAACTGATACTATTTAAAAACCCAATAAACTAAAAACTGAACATTATGAATGGGAAACGAATTATGAATACGCTGTTTTTGGCATTCCTTATGATAGGGATGACGGCCAATGCAGCCGAAAAGAATAAGGCCTTAGTGGCGGAGAAGACAGTTGCATTGGCTGATTTTCTGAATGACATTAGTGAAGCGCACGAAGTGTTCTTTACTTATAATCCGATGGTTATTTCCGGTGCTAACTTGAATCCGGAAGAATACCGTTTTGATTCCCTTGGCAAGATCATCAACAAATTAGAGGTCAAAACCAACTTTGACTTCGAATATTTAGGAAACAAGTATTATGTGGTGCATCCTAAAAAAGTTAAAAGAGCGGCTGTTGAAAAAGTGAATACTATGAACGGGCTGGGTTTCGCTACCGTAGATGACTTGTCAATACTTCAAAGTTCGGTCACTGGTATGGTCGTCGATCAAGATGGGATTCCTTTAGCTGGAGTGAATATTGTTGAAAAAGGCACTTCAAATGGTACCACAACCGATTTTGATGGAAATTATTCCATTACCGTTGACCCTGAAGCTACAATCGTCTTTAGCTATATAGGATTTGCTGCAAAAGAAGAAAAAGTCAATGGTCGTACTACAATCAATGTACAACTTTCTGAAGGTGTTCAACTTGAAGAATTTATCGTAGTAGGTTCTAGAACAGCTCCTCGGAGTAATACGGACACTCCGCTGCCAGTGGATGTGGTCAGCGTAAAAGAATTGACCTCTACCGGTCAAATGACCTTTGACAAAGCACTACAATATCGAATTCCTTCGTTCAACACTGTTCAAACTCCTGTGAACGATGCCACTTCTTTATTAGATCCTTATGAGATTCGTAACATGGGGCCAAGTAGAACCTTGATCTTGATCAATGGAAAAAGAAAAAACCTAAGTGCGTTGTTATATACCCAAACGTCACCAGGTCGTGGTGAAACTGGGGCCGATATTTCTGCGATACCGACCGATGCCATCAAACGCGTTGAAATTCTTCGTGATGGTGCCTCGGCTCAATATGGTTCCGATGCCATTGCCGGGGTTATGAACATTATCTTGAAAGATTCCCCGAACGAAGGCTCAGCCACAATACGTACGGGTATCACTTCTGAAGGTGATGGTGAAATGTTCGGCGTAGCCTTAAATAACGGTAGTTCTATTGCAGATGATAAAGGATTTGTCAATTATACGGTTGATTTATCGAAGGTGAACCTAGCGAATCGACCGGGAACGGTAGATGCAGGTGGCGAAGCCGGAGATTTTGGAGCTGATATTGCCGATGTGCAAGAATTCTTATCGAGAAAACCCGATGCTGGAAATATTAATGGATCCCCCGAAACCGCTGCAGCAAAATTTTCTGTGAATTTCGGCTATGACTTAAGTGACAACACCACTTTATATGCCAATGCTGCTTATGTATATAAGGCAGTTAACAGTTTCGCGAACTACAGAACACCCTATTGGAGAACAGAAGCGGATTTTCCATATTTGGCCGATTTCTTTCCCAATGGTCCTGGAGGCAGCTACGATGGCTATGTGCCAACCTTTGAAGGTCTGCTCAGTGACTACAACGGTACTGTTGGTTTTAAATCAACTATCAATGATTGGAATATCGATGCAAGTTTTACCACAGGAGGCAACTTGCAGACCTATAAAGTAAATCAATCGCATAACAGAAATGTGGTTTATTCACCCTCTACATGGGTAGATGCCAACACAAATGGTGTCATCGATGACGGTGAAGTATCGGAAGGAGCGCAATTGTATAGAGAGAATAGTCAGCAATCATTCGATCCGGGTGGAACAAAGTTTTCACATAACGTAGGCAACATCGATATCTCAAGAATATTATCCGATAAGATTAGCATTGGTGTAGGTGCCGAGTTTAGAACGGAAACCTTTGAGGTTATCGAAGGCGAATTAGCTTCTTACGATGGTGGTGGCGCCGATTCATTTGCAGGAGCTTCACCTCAAAATTCCGGTAAATTCAACCGGTATAACATTGGTGGCTACTTTAGTTTGGATTACGATGTGTCCGATGCTTTTCTTTTAAGCGGTACGATACGTACGGAGAACTATTCCGATTTTGGTAATGCTTTCGTTTACAAGTTCAGTTCACGTTATAAAGTAAGCGACGCATTTACCTTAAGGGGATCTATCTCTTCAGGTTTCAGAGCCCCTACACTACATCAAATTTATACCCAAAAAGCACAGTACAGCTTTATACCCGGGCAAGGTATTCAGGTGGGTGGATTAATCAATAATGTCTCTACACAGGCAAAACTGTTAGGTATTCCTCAGTTAGATGCGGAAACTTCGAATAACTTCACTGTTGGTTTCGGCGGTAAAATTTCGAACAAATTCAGCTATACCTTAGATTACTACAATATCGCTGTAAAAGATCGCATCGTACTCAGTACGGAGATAGGTCCAACAACTGCAGGAAATACGCCATTGGATGATATCCTCAGCAGCAATAACCTTTCTGATGTGAGTTTCTTCGTAAATGCAATCGATACCAAAACATCAGGTGTGGATGTTGTTCTTAGCTATAAAGACATTGAACTAGGTGCAGGTAACCTTGATTTCAATTTGTCCGGTAATTATACGATTCAGAACGAGCGTGATGGGGCTATAAAAAATCCGGATTTAGTAGAGCAGGCAGGTCAATCAGTCGTTAATGACACTCAAGAGGCACTGTTCTTTACATCTCGTCCGAAGACAAAATGGATTTTAGGAGCCAACTATGACATCAAT
>JARFRH010000279.1 GCA_029287355.1 Maribacter sp.
GCCATAAATGCCATCATTGTCATAATACGATGCTTGTTGGTATGAACCACAAGAAACGGCTAAAATGCCCACTGCGGAAAATAAAATCGCAGTGCGCAATTTTCGGAGGTGTAGGGATTGTATCATCGATGTAATTTAAATTGTTGAACTTTATAAAAATAGTTAGTTTTACCAACTATTACGAAAACATTAACACAAGTTCTGTGCCAAACTATAAATAATGGGTAAAAATTTAACGAAGCGAAGTGAGGATTATTCCAAGTGGTATAACGAGCTTGTTGTAAAGGCGGATTTAGCCGAAAATTCAGGTGTTCGAGGCTGTATGGTCATCAAACCATACGGCTTTGCCATATGGGAGAAAATGCAAGCTGCATTGGATAAAATGTTCAAAGAAACAGGGCATGAGAATGCCTATTTTCCATTGTTCATTCCCAAATCCTACTTAAGTAGGGAAGCAAGTCATGTAGCAGGTTTTGCAAAGGAATGCGCCGTGGTGACCCATTACCGCCTGAAAAATGCGGAGGATGGAAGTGGTATCATTGTTGATCCCGATGCGAAATTGGAGGAGGAATTGATTGTAAGGCCTACTTCGGAAACCATTATTTGGGATACTTACCGTAGGTGGATACAATCGTATCGTGATTTACCCCTATTAATTAATCAATGGGCAAATGTAGTTCGTTGGGAAATGCGTACAAGATTGTTTTTACGTACTAGCGAGTTTCTTTGGCAAGAGGGGCATACCGCCCATGCCACAGAACAAGAAGCCATTGATGAAGCACTGCAAATGATGGAGGTGTATGCCGAATTTGCCGAAAATCATATGGCGGTACCGGTGATTCGGGGTACCAAAACCGAGAGTGAGCGTTTTGCCGGTGCGTTGGATACTTATTGTATTGAAGCCCTCATGCAAGATGGCAAGGCACTTCAAGCGGGTACATCACACTTTTTAGGGCAGAATTTCGCCAAGGCTTTTGATGTGAAGTTTGCGAACAAAGAAGGAAAGAAAGAGTACGTATGGGCGACTTCATGGGGCGTTTCCACACGTTTGGTAGGGGCGTTGATTATGACTCATAGCGATGATAACGGACTTGTGCTTCCACCAATGTTGGCACCTATTCAAGTGGTTATCGTTCCCATTTACAGAGGTTTGGAACAATTGGATGCCATTTCAGAGCAAGTACATCCTTTAGTTAAAGAATTGAGGTCCAAAGGTATTTCGGTAAAATATGATAATCGTGATACCCAAAAACCAGGGTTCAAATTCAATGAGTATGAATTGAAAGGGGTTCCGGTACGCCTGGCCATTGGTCAGCGTGATATGGAAAACGGAACATATGAAGTTGCGCGAAGAGATACCTTGGAAAAGGAAACGGTTCCTATGGATGAGGTGGTTGCGAAAATCGAATTTTTAATGGAGGATATTCAAAAGAACATCTATCAAAAAGCAGTTGATTATAGAACGGAGCATATTACGGAGGTTGATTCATATGAGGAATTTAAAACCGAATTAGAAGAAAAAGGTGGATTTATCTCCGCCCATTGGGATGGTACTATCGAAACTGAAGACCGCATCAAAGAAGAAACTAAAGCCACGATTCGCTGCATTCCTATTGACGTGAAAAAAGAAGAAGGTAAATGTATGGTAACGGGTAAACGATCACCAAATCGTGTGCTATTTGCGAAGGCCTATTAATAGTTTTTTAGTCTGGGAATAAACATACCCCGCCCAACAGCGGGGCGAATTCAAGCTATCAATTCTCCGTCTTCCGATTTCTAGGAATAGTCATATTGAGATTTCATGAAAAAAATAATATCAGGGAGTTGTGATAGTGAAAAATAATTGTATTTTTGCATCCGCAATTGCATAAAGTAATGGTCCGTTCGTCTAGGGGTTAGGACGCCAGGTTTTCATCCTGGTAACAGGGGTTCGATTCCCCTACGGACTACAAGAAATGTCGGGATTAGCATCCTCGAAGAAAAAATTAAAATAAGCAAAATGGCAAATCACAAGTCAGCATTAAAGAGAATCAGAAGAAACGAAGCGGTTCGTCTACGTAACAGATACCAGCACAAAACCACGCGTAACGCGATTAAAAAGTTACGTGGGGAAGAGAAGAAGAAAGATGCTGAAGCTTTATTGCCAAGTGTAGTGAGTATGATCGATCGTTTGGCCAAACGCAACATCATTCACGCCAACAAGGCGGCTAACTTGAAAAGCAAATTGTCGAAGCATATTGCAGCACTGTAAAAACGAACTAACTCAACTTCAAAAAAGCCCTCTTGGAAAAGAGGGCTTTTTTTATGTTTTAGTTTTACTTTCAAAAAGAGTTATGCTTAGTTTTTATGAACCCGATTATAAAGCATATGTACATTGAACAAATTAATAGATGGTGCAATTGCCTTAAGTTTAAGGCTTTGTACAACGGGTAGTTAAAATCTCCTAAAAACATTATAGACGGGAAAAAGCAATGGAAAATGAAAAGACCAATGCTTAACCAAACCAGGAGCTCATTTTTATGTTGCTGATTCCGTCTAATTTCTTTAAAGTAAAGCACTATGC
>JARFRH010000351.1 GCA_029287355.1 Maribacter sp.
GGTACAACAAATTTCTTTTAATCATAATAAAGTTTCTTTTTTCGAATTGGCCATTATTTTAACAAATGTTGACCCATTCATTAATCTGTCTTATTGGCAAGAATAAAAATGTTCATTTTTAAAGAACTTCTTTCTAGATGAAAGGCAGAACATCATTAAGTACTATATATTATGGTAAACGAACACGGGTAAGTTAGAACATAGTTGCTGTAAAATGAGTTTTAAAACCAGATCTTAATCAAATACAGTTAAATCTAAAGCTAGTATGTTTATAAAGATACAAGTGGATGCCAAATAGTACGGAGCGTAGATGGTCTTATAATTCATCATCAATCTTCAAAAGCTCCGAATAAAGAGGTTCAGGAGTACTACTACAAACTTTAAAAGACTTCATGCCCGTATCGAAATCAAAGCTAATACGTTCAAAGTCTGTTTCGTTATAATCTTTCATTCGGCTTAACAAAATCCGGGTAATTCGAGATCGGAACTTGTATTCCTCCTGAATCAGCGAAGCAACATCATCGCTTTGAGCGGTATTAGTCTTTAACCAGTTGATACGCATGTAAAGAAATTAGCATTACAAAATATAAAACAAACCCTATTTACACAATTTATTTGCGTTAAGTTTTAAATTATTTCGTCGAAATGCCAAGTAGGCTTTTAGTCTTAAAATTTCTGTAAAAAATCAGCGTACCATTTCCCCGAAGTTTTTAAGATTCTTTTTTGTGATGAAAAATCGGTATACACCAATCCGAACCTAGGATAGTAGCCTTCAGCCCATTCGAAATTATCGGTAAACGTCCATGCGAAGTAACCGGAAACTTTATATCCGTCAATTTGTGCTTTATGAACTTGGTTGAGGTATTCTTGAAGATAGGATAGTCGCTCCGGGTCATGAACTTTCCCATGTTTTACATAGTCTTCAAAGGCGGCCCCATTTTCGGTGATAATGATTTTTTTGATGTCCTTATACCCGTTGAACTGTGCAATCATCTGGTAAATGCTTGGCGGGTATACTTCCCAATCCATCGCGGTCGTTTTGACGTTTCGTTTGGTGGCTTTTACGATTTTGGCGCGTAAATATGGCACGGTATAGCTGTGTTTTACAACCTCACGTGTATAGTTCTGAATGCCTATAAAGTCAAAATCGAAGACTACATTTTTGTCGTCATCCACGTTTTTATACTTGTCAAGTCGTTTAAGTATTGGAAGGTCTTGCGAAGGATAGCCCATGCCCAAAATAGGCTCAATAAAAAGGCGGTTCAATAATGCATCGGCTTTTGCGGCAGCCTTAACGTCTTTCGTTTTTTGCGAATACGGAATGATCTGGGAACAAGAGAATGTAGTTCCTATAGTCGAACCAGGCACCGACTCACGAAGTACCCTGCCACCAATGGCCTGAGCAAGTGTAGCATGGTGAACTGCGGACAAAAAGTTTTTAAGCCCCTTGCGACCAGGGGCGTGAACACCCAAAAAGTAACCCGCACCCGTAAAGACCATCGGCTCGTTCAAGACCATCCAATGTTTGACGCGGTCACCGAAAAGTGTTGCACAGACTTTGACGTAATCTTCAAACCAACCTAGAATATCACGGTTTGTCCATCCGCCATTGTCTTCGAGAGCTTGTGGAAGGTCCCAATGGTAGAGCGTAACCCAAGGTGTAATGCCGCATTCTAGACAAAAGTTAATGACGCGATTGTAAAAATCCACTCCGAGTTGGTTCAGCGTACCGTATCCATCGGGAAGTATACGTGGCCACGAGAGCGAAAAACGAAAATGGGAAATGTTCATCGCCTTCAACAACAGAATATCCTCCTCGTATCTATGGTAAAAATCGCAGGCTATCTGACCGGTTTGACCCTGAAAAATGGCACTTTTCTTAGCTGTGAATTCGTCCCAAATCGACGGACCTTTTCCATCCTTGTCAAAAGCCCCTTCTATCTGGTAGGCAGCGGTAGATATTCCCCAAATGAAGTCTTTTCCGAAATCGTTTGCTTTTAGATCAAAATGTTGGAGAGCGGAATTATCGGGCATAAACCTTTAATAGTGCGTTGACCCGATAGGTATTTCTTGTAATAGTCGGTCAATAATTTTTTCGGTGATATCAGGATAAAACACCTCGATCCGTGAATCATCTTCGACCCAATTTTTCAATGTGTTCAAGTGTTTCATTTTAAGAGATTTTATAATGGGAACACCCATTTCCTTCAAAGCCGCCGCATTGCATTGCTGCTCGTACTGCCCTTTCATGGGGATGACCATCAATTTCTTGCCCATGTGAAGTGCCTCCGCCGGAGATTCAAACCCCGCCCCGCACAAAATACCCCTGCTGTTTGCCATGCTTTTGATAAACGCCTCGTTATTGATTTTTCGAATAGCGATGTTCTTCCAGAAAAAACTGGTATCGGTATGTTTTGAAAACACTTCCCATTGTACACTTTTGATTCGTGATAGGATTTTAAAGATCTTATCATCGCTATAAGAAGGCAGGTAAACGGTGTAGTGTTCCCCTTTGGTACGTGTCGTAAGTCGGATTTCTTTACGAATGATAGGAGTATAGATATTTTCCCCATATTCTTTGAAATGGAGTCCGAATTGTTTGGTGCTAGGGGCGTATTTTCTAAGAATCAACCTTCCTAAAGGGTCGTTCTTTTTTGGTTTGGGTGCTTTTTCTGATAAAACAGCGGCTTGATGGCTAAAGCTAATGCAAGGCTTATGTTTTAGTTTGCACGCCCATGCGGAAACAGGTTCAAAATCGTTGATGATCAAGTCATAATCAGCGATAGGAATACTCTTGATTTCCCTTTGAAGTCTAACTGAATTGGTCCGTAAATAGGTTTTCCAAACATCTACGCCACCCTTTTTCCCGAAAATAAAGCTCCATCCTTTGAGTTGGTATTTTATGGGATGCGGAATTTGAATATCCGCCTGCGTGCCACTAACTAAAATATCGAGTTCGATAGCATGTTTTTGTAATATCGGAATAACGTCTCGTGCCCGGCTCAAATGTCCGTTTCCTGTGCCCTGTATTGCATATAGTACTTTCATCTCGAATCCTTTCTCAGAAACCGTTTAATTTTTAGCGCTTGACATCCCATTGAAGTCTTGCATCAACCGTTCAAAAAGTTCGTTTTTCTCCAATACTTCCAGTGGGTCCACTACTTCTATTTCATTGGTGATCATAAAGGCATCTTTGCTAAAATCGTATAGTTTCCATTTTCCCCTGTGATACTCCAATGCGGTAAGATTTTCTATCCAATCTCCCGAATTCAGATACATTACCGAACCTTTATCGGTTTTTATCTTTCTCATTTGGGGTTGATGAATATGGCCGCACACGACATAATCGAACTCTTTTTCTATAGCGATTTCGGCAGCTGTTTTCTCAAAATCACCAATGAATTTGATTGCGGATTTCACTCCGTTCTTAATTCGCTTTGACATTGAAACAGGCCCCCTTCCCATTCTTTTGCTGATGTAGTTCACCGCCCTATTGAGCAAGATTAAAAAATCATAACCTATTGCTCCGAGTTTGGCAATCCATTTTGAATGTTGCATGGTGACGTCAAAAACATCGCCATGAAACAACCACGCTTTTTTGCCATGTAGATTGAGTACGATTTTGTTCTCGATACTAAAAGAGCCCAACTTGAAACCAACGAACTTTCGCAGCATTTCATCATGGTTGCCGGTAATGTAATGCACTTTTACTCCTTCCGCTACCCATTCCATGATAAGTTTTACCACTTTCATATGCGATTTTGGCCAATAGCGTTTACTGAACTGCCAGATATCAATGATATCGCCGTTGAGTACTACCTGTTTGGGTTTTATCGATTTTAAGTATTTCACAAGCTCTTTGGCGTGGCATCCGTAAGTGCCTAAATGCACATCGGAAATGACCACAAGGTCAACGGGTCTTTTTTTCATTGGTATTACGAATGATCGGTTTTTTAATTTTCTTGAATTTGAAGGGCGAGTAATAGGTACTCAGGCGAGTAATCAGAAAGTCGACGAAAAATGCCGAAGGTGAACTGAGGTTAATTTTCATACACAGAAAATCAGGTTATTCAAAGGTTTGCATTTTACATCAGAATTTTCGTAAAGTATTATTTACCATTTTGTTAACTCAATGTTATGAATCGCTTGTTAGCTTACTATTTTATAACAATCAGATAACCTTTAAAAAATTACAAATGGTAAAATAAAGGAGAATATTGTTTTTAAAAGTTTACCATTTGTAAACTAAGAGCAACATCCTTGAAAATCAGTTTACCAGATATTCGTTTTCTTTCGTTTAGTGCGTTCGCTTCTTTCGGCACTTATTTCTGCATGTACGCTTTTCGGAAACCTTTTACTGTTGCGACTTTTGAGGATTTGGATTTCATAGGAGTGGATTACAAAATCCTTCTTATCCTTTCTCAGGTTTTGGGGTATATGGTATCAAAGTTCATCGGCATAAAACTGATTTCAGAGTTAAAAGCGAACCGAAGATTGGGATATTTGATTGGAATGATTCTTCTAGCGGAAATAGGTTTGGTGGCTTTTGGAATCGTACCTGCCCCGTACAATATTGTTTTCATGTTTATAAACGGACTTTCCCTCGGAATGATCTGGGGTATTGTTTTTTCGTATTTGGAGGGAAGAAAGTTTACTGAAATTCTCGGTGTAGCACTGTGTTCGAGTTTTATCGTTTCGAGCGGGGCCGTAAAGTCCGTTGGATTATTGATCTTGAATGAAATGCAGTTTTCCGAAAACTGGATGCCGGCCGTTACAGGAGCCTTTTTCCTAATTCCTTTCTTAAGTTTTGCACTATTGCTCGAACGCATACCTAGGCCAACAAAAAGGGATATTGCCTTGCGTTCAGAGCGAAAACCCATGACCAAAGAAAATCGTAAAAAGTTGGTGCGATCATTCTTCCTTCCAATCGTGTTATTGGTTTTCTTCTACACCTGCCTGACCGCCCTACGCGATTTCAGGGATAACTTTTCAAGGGAAATTTGGGATTCCGTGGGCTACCAGGGCGACGCGTCAATTTATACCCTCTCGGAAATACCCATTGCCATAGTTGTCCTAATTTCATTGGGGTCATTGAGTTTCGTAAAACAGAACGAAAAGGCGTTTTTGTATTACCATTACGTTCTTGTCTTAGGCGTTCTAACGCTTGGGTTGAATACTTTTTTATTCCAACTACAATTAATTTCACCTTTGGTTTGGATGATATTGACGGGCTTCGGACTTTACATCTGCTATGTACCTTTTAACGGCATATTTTTCGACCGGATGATAGCCGTTTTTAGAATCAACGGCAATGCCGGCTTCCTGATCTATATTGCAGATGCTTTCGGGTATTTGGGGAGTATGGTCGTTCTGCTTTACAAGAATTTCGGTCAGGGCGATCTTTCTTGGCTCAAATTCTTTATGAATGTAACCTACATCGTGGCGGCCTTGGGCATAGTGATTTGTGTGGTTTCGCTACTCTATTTCAAATCAAAATATAAAAAGGTGCGCATGCCACCTGAACCTCAAATACATATTGTTTAATTATGGAATACGGATATGATCTTATCGTTGTCGGCGGAGGCGTTCTAGGAACCTTTCATGCCTATCATGCCTTAAAACACGGCTTTAAAGTGGCCTTAATAGAAAAAGATAGAACTCCTCAGGGGGCAACCGTCCGTAATTTCGGGCAGGTGGTGCCATCGGGAATGAACTCTAAATGGCAGACCTACGGAAGGGAAAGTCTTCGCATTTATAAGGAGATTCAAGAAACCTTCGATATTTCCGTCCGGCAGGAAGGCTCGGTGTATTTTGCATCCGATGAAGAGGAAGAGCAGTTATTGGAAGAACTCTATCAAATCAACCAAGAAAACCAATATTCGTCACAATTGTTGACAAAGGCCAAATGCATGGAACGGTATGGGGGTCTACGGAAAGATTATGTAAAAGCTGGCCTTTTCTTCCCCGAAGAAGTGATGGTCGAACCGCGCGTGATGATCAATAGATTGCATTGTTATTTGAAAGCCGTGGGCTTGGATTTGTTTCTTCACAAAACTGTTATTGAGTGTAATAAGCTATCCGAAGGAATTGAGGTTTACCTTTCCGATGGCACTACGCTCACAAGCGCTAAAGTTATTATATGTAACGGCAGCGATTTCAAAACCTTGTATCCGCAACTATTCAATGAAAGTGATTTGAAGGTTTCGAAAATACAGATGATGCAAACGAAACCACAGGGACACTTTGTGCTGCCAAGCTCTATCTTAACAGGACTTTCGATCCGCCGATACGAGGCTTTTTCCGAATGTCCATCGTATGCAGCCATAAAAGCAAAAGAGGATGCGGATTCTCCAGTCAAAAAATGGGGTGTTCACATTCTGTTCAAACAAGCCATGAACGGTTCGGTGATTATCGGTGATTCTCACGAATATGCCGATGCCGACCATATCGATGATTTGAACATGGACCTTAAAATGGACATCGACAACTTTATTCTTCAAGAGGCCAAAAAAATCATTGACCTGCCCACTTATGAAATACAGAACCGCTGGTTCGGGCTATATTCGCAATGTAAAACTTCAGATATTTACCAGCATACCATTAAAAATGATATTCACATCGTAACCGGAATAGGAGGCAAGGGCATGACGGGTAGCGCAGGTTTTGCCAAAGAAAATATCAATAACATCTTTAATTTACAACATGCATAAGATTCAACTGGTAGTTTTAGATATGGCGGGTACCGTCGTCAACGAGGACAACGTCGTCTACAAAACACTACAAAAAGCCATCAACCAAAAAGGTTTCGACCTTACACTCGATTTCGTACTCGAACATGGGGCCGGAAAAGAAAAGCATCAGGCCATAAGAGATATTTTGGCGCAAGCAGATGCTTACGGAATCGACTCCGAACCTATTTTTGAAAATTTCAAAGTTCTGTTAGACGAGGCGTATGACTCGCTGACCGTTACTTCTTTCGAAGGAGTAGAATCGCTTTTGAAAGAACTGCGGTCGAAAAATATCAAAATCGCGCTCAACACGGGCTACGCAACACCTATTGCCGAACACTTGCTTGAAAAAATGCAATGGGTAAAAGGCGATCATTACGACGTATTGGTTACCGCAGATGACGTACTATTTGGAAGACCCAACCCCGATATGATTTTTGAGGCGATGGAACTATTGAATGTTTTTGAGCCTGATAAAGTACTCAAAGCAGGTGATTCCATTATCGATATCGAAGAAGGAAAAAATGCGTATTGCGGTATAACCGTCGGGGTAACTACGGGCGCGCATACCAGAACACAATTAGAATCTGCCAAACCGACCTATGTGCTTGATTCATTACAAGAATTGATAGAAAAACTAGATTTATAATAATGAATACACGTCCGGACCTCTCAGGTCTCAGAGACCTGAGAAGTTTTTCCTTGAGGCAAGCTCCCTATGAGCCTCTCAAATAAAAAAATAAATCACCAACATCTTGGAAGAAACTGAACCTCGATTAACTGGCACGTGGGGAATGCGGCCATCAAAGAAAATCGAGTCGCCTTCCTTCATAAGTACTTCTTCTTCACCAATAACATAAGAACATTGACCCGATAAAATATACTTGAACTCAAAAGCATCGGTGGTTACTTTATCGCGTTTTGAATTGGGCATGACTTCGAGCAATACCGTTTCAAAGCCTAAAGAGGATAATTGTTTCCCAAAAATGTACGTGTACTCAAAACCGACGGCCTCATCTTCCTTCTCGATGATGCTGTTTTCTTCCTTTCGGGAAACGATAAAATTGGAGCCGTTTACGTGGGGCATTCCATTGAAGAATTCGGTCACTTCAACATCTAATGATGTTATGATTTTCAGGAGAACAGGCAAAGATGGAATGGTTCTCCCGTTTTCGATTCGGGAAATGAGTCCGCCCGTAACGCCTGCTTTTTGTGCGATGTCGCTGATAGTTTGGCTGCCTTCTTTTCTGATTTCCTTGATGCGTTTGCCTATACCGATGAGATAATCTTCCATATAAATCGATTATGATGCAAACATAGTATTTAATTTAAAATCCTGTTTCATTCTAAAAACGTTACTGAAACATTCCATCCGTATTTACTAGATTTTACACAAAATTAACTTTTACCATTAGTTGAGTATTTGTAAATAAAGGTAGCATAACACTTTCATGCTATTTTAATGTTGAGGTAGCGTTTTCTTAAAATGAATAGTAAGTTTTGCTAACAGTTACCTGTGATATTTGTTTCGTAATAATAAACCAAAGTTTACAAATACGAAAAAATGAAAAGAACACTACTATGCATGGCATTCGCATTCTTTGCACTTGCCATGGGCAATGCCCAAACCACATTTTCGGGTCGGGTATTGGATGAGAACAACGACCCTTTACCGGGTGCTTCCATTGTCATTCAGGGAAGCGCTACAGGAGTAGCCTCCGATTTTGATGGCAACTTCGAAATCGAACTTCCCCAAGGAAATGAGATTCTAGTCGTATCCTATATCGGCTATGTGGCCCAAGAATTCGACCCTTCCGGGCAAACAACTAGCAACATCGCTCTACAACCCGATTCACAAAGTTTGGACGAGGTTGTGGTTACGGCCTTGGGTATCAAAAAAGAAAAGAAACGACTTGGTTATGCGGTGCAGGAAGTACAGAACGAAAATCTGGTCACCGCACGTGAGACGAATGTAACGAATTCTCTTGCGGGTCGTGCAGCAGGTGTTCAGGTTACTGGTGGCGGTTCCGGTGTGGGCTCCACTTCGTTGATTACGATTCGCGGTGAAGGATCTTTGATTCCGGGAAATAACTCCCCTCTTTTTGTGATTGATGGTATACCTATTAGTAACAGAACCATCAGTAACCGAGCTGAAGGCAACTTGGAAGCCGATTTTGGCAACGGCGCACAAGATATTAACCCCGACGATGTAGAATCGATTTCCATATTAAAGGGACCCAACGCAACGGCGCTGTATGGTTCCCGCGGATTGAATGGTGTAGTTCTGGTCACTACAAAATCGGGCAAAGGCTCTAAAGGCTTGGGCATCAGCCTTACCCAGAACCTTACTTTTGAAAATGCCCTACGCAT
>JARFRH010000002.1 GCA_029287355.1 Maribacter sp.
ACAGCTGTTTTCCCTTTCCAATCGATACCTTCATAATCATTCCATCCATATTCTGGAGCAACGATGCCGTACCCTGCAAAAACAAGTTCGGAATTGTCAAGACGAACTTCAGGTACTGCTTTATTTGTAGTGGCGACAAAATCTTTTAAGGCTTCTAAATTGAAACTTCCATTTTTTCCGGAAATAACCATTTGTTTAGAAGGAGTTCCTGTGATTTCTACCATGGGAACCTCTTGAAAATAGCTATCGCCATTTCCTGGTAAGAGGCCTAATTTTTCAAACTCATCCTTTAAATAATTCACCGTGATGACTTCCCCTTCCGTAAATGGTTTTCTTCCTAGAAAGGCATCTGAAGCGAGACGCTCCATATGATTGGCTAGCGTGGTTTGGTCGACTAGCACCATTTCTGTGGGGTCTTTTTTGTCATTTTGACAACTCACGAACAGGATGATCATTAAAATTTTTAAACAATTCTTCATTAGTGGTTTTTTACAAGTGTTGGCAACGGTTTTATACACGATATTACGAGCTTTTTTCATTTCTCAGGATTTTTACAATGCGGTTAATTACGATTTCCGATAAATTCCATTCATATCCATTAAAATCGGTTGTATTCACAAATTGAACGACAATCGTGTCGATGTCTTTGTGGTATTCAGCAAGGCTCTGATAGCCAGGGATTAGACCTCCATGTTCGTAGACGTAAATGGAGGAATAGATTTCCTGTCCACCTTCATTAAACACGGACCCATCATTTAATGCCCTCAAGAATATACCCACATCCTCTGCTGTAGCTACCATTGAACCATATCCATTTAAGCCATAATCATTCGACTTTAAATCGGCCTCCAAGCCAACGTAATAGCCGCTCATCACATCGTCAATATCCACTTCGCGAATCGAACCGAAGGTGTTGTTCAGCTCGAGTGGTATCAAAATTTCTTCCTTGATATATTGGTGATGGCTATAACCCACCACCTTATCAATGAGCTCGGCAAGCAACAAATAATTGGTATTTGAATAGCCATAATCTTCATCAGGTTCAAAGTTCGCGGGCAAGTCAAGTGCTAATTCAAGCGCTTCATTGCTGCTTTTGGGTGGGTCTTCCCAAAAGCCAGGACTGTCGGTTAAATTTGGAATACCACTTCGATGTTGCACCATCGATCTCAAGGTGATTTTTTCTGCATTTTCAATTCTTCCCATAAGTTCCGGAAAGTAATCGGCAAGCGTTTTATCCAAAGACAAACGATTGTCATCGACTAATTTGGTGATAGCAACAGCGACATATAACTTGCTGATACTGGCAATCTTGAACAAGGCCTGCGGGTCTGCAGGTATCTTGTTCTTTCGGTCATTCCAACCAGCAGTGTAAAATTCGGGCGGTTTGCCTGCTTCGTCCACATAAACGATCATTCCATCAAATCCATGCCCAATGGCTTCATTTACTTGTTCTTGAACTGTATCGGGTAGTGGTAATAGCCAAGCCTTCACAAGTATCCATGGTACAAAGAACAAAGAGCTTATGCTTGCCATAATAAATACTATTCTGAGTATTCGTTTTGTTCGTTTATTTGCCATACTATTTCAGTAGATGCGTTTTTTTGAATTGCTCATAACAATTGCATAGACGTTTAGACATAGGTATTTCTTAATTAGCTACACGGTGCGGACCGCAATGTAACCAATCATAGAGATAAAATCTACGAATCCTTTTCGTAAATAGGGTAGCGTGACAAGGCCTGAAGATCCGAGATTTCAGCCCCTCCGATTTTCCGTATTAAAGTTTGCCGTCGCTCACCAGCCAGCCGGTAGGCGGATCTCGCCTACAACTCTCGCTGTATTGCCCCTTGTTTGACGGGAAGAACTTCGATATACGCTTCAAGGCAGAATGTGGCACCCGTCACTCTCGATAACTACCGGAAGAGCGCCAGCGGGGGTTGAAAACCCACTAAAATCAATTATTTTTTGTATCTTATAACTATGGACTTACCAATTGAATTATTCGATATCGTTATTGCAATTAGTTTAGTTTGTGTAGGGTTTGTTTTAGTCGCTTACCTAACAAGAAAGAGTAGGAATTTCAGAAGCAGTAGAAATAAAAAGGCGAGAAAACAGCATCCGCTTTGATCTGCTAAATTCATTCTCGATAGCTTTCGGGAGAACGCCAGCGTTTATTTCAACAGCTCTATTTTACCTCAAATAAGAATTCAACATCCATAACGTTTTTTCAGTTTGAACAATGTAATCGCTCATCAAACTTACGGTCCCTTCATCGTCTGCATTTGAAGCCAGCGTTAGAATAGCCCGTTCTTTTTCAATTAATGTTGTAAAGTTCTTTACGATAATTTCAATTCCCTGTTTACCTACCGTTATACTTTTTTCTTCTTTTATCCCAGCAGTTTGGAGATAGTCGGAAAATGTATGTAATGGCTCTCCTTCAAGCGTTAAAATCCGTTCTGCTATTTCATCTACTTTAATTACCGCATCATCGTATAATTCTTCAAATTTTAAGTGTAATTCAAAGAATTCCTTGCCTTTTATGTTCCAATGTAATCCGCGTAAGTTTTGATAAAACAACTGATAATTTGCTAACAAATCATTTAATTTAGCGATTAATTTCCCCGCTTCTTCTTTATCTATTCCTATTATATTTTTCATGTTTTACTATTTTATGTAAAGGTAGTTTCATTTTTTGCTATCGATCGTAACTTGGGTTACGCTTATGTAGTGAATAGTGTACTGGTATTAAGCTATTTCGAATAGCTATTCTTACTGTTATGGCACGCTATCGGGAGTGCTCCAGCAGCGGTGCTAGCGGAGGCTTATATCGGCTTTATGCTTTGTTAGCATTTCGTTTTAGACTGGCCCCTATATGTCCTTTACCAAATCTTTATTCTTTCTTCTTCTGTCTTGTAATTTTTATCACCTGGTTTGACATCAAAAGCTTCGTAAAAAGGGGTGAAATTCATTAATGGCCCATTGACGCGCCACATCGGTGGCGAATGCGGATCATTTTTTATATAATTACGTAAATACGCATCCCGTGTTTTTACACGCCAAATTCGGGCAACCGACATAAAGAAACGTTGGTCTGGTGTATACCCATTGATTCTCGTGGTGTCTTGACCTTGTTCTGTCAATTTAAAGGCAGCATAAGCAATGGAAACCCCACCATTATCAGCAGTATTCTCTCCTACGGTCAAGGCACCTTTTAAATGCAAGCTATCCAAAACGGTATAGCTGCCATATCGATCGATAATCAGTTGTGTCTTTGCTTTGAATTTTTCGTAATCGGCTTCACTCCACCAATTTTTTACATTTCCATCCTTATCGTATTGCGCACCTTGGTCATCAAAAGCATGCGTAAATTCATGACCGATGACCATGCCTATTCCCCCATAATTTAGCGCATCATCCGCATTCAAATCAAAGTAAGGAAATTGTAATATCCCCGCAGGGAATACAATCTCATTCATCGAAGGATTATAGTATGCGGTTACCGTGGACGGTGTCGTATGCCACTCATTTTTGTTAGGTGCTTTATTCAAATTAGCCAACTCATATTGGTAGTCGTTTTGTCTCAAAGCCACTACATTCTCAAAATAGCTGTCTTTTTCAATTCTTATAGTACCGTAATCTCTCCAAACATCTGGATACCCGATCTTCTTCGTAATCGCATATAATTTCTCTTTCGCTTTCACTTTTGTACCATCACTCATCCAATCCAGTTGGTCTATTCGAGTTTCAAAGGCCTTTTGAAAATTGTTCACCAAATCCAAAACCCTCTTTTTCGCATCTTTGTTGAAATATCTTTTTACGTACAATTGCCCAAGGGCAAAACCAAGTTGTCTATCCACCTTCTGAACCATGAGCTGGGCTCGTGTTTTTTGGACCGCTTGTCCAGATATAATTTTCACATACTCGAAGGCCGCCGTTTCAAAAGGTTCACTTAAGATATCCGCATAATGGGTCATGATATTCGCTTTTAAATAGGTCTTCCAATCGGCTAAAGGAATGGTACCCAACAAAGCATTCAATTTTTCATAATATTTGGGTTGACCAATATCGACAGAATCAGCTTCCGCGCCCAAGTTTTTCAACAAATTGGACCACCCTATATTGGCTTGACTTTTATGAAGATCCGATACGGCCATTTTGTTATAATTAGCGGTTATATCCCTTCGTTCAATTCTCGTTTTGTGCATTTCAGCCAATTGCCGTTCAATAGCATAAACTATCGCTGTGTGCTGCTCAGGAGTATCATTCCCTGTTAATTCAAACAGGGTGGACAAATAGGCTTGATATGCCTTCTGAATTTCGAGCGTAGATTCGTCCGTTTTGAAATAATAATCACGATCTGGCAACCCCAAACCGGTTTGCCCAAAATGCAGGATGTTTACACTACTATTCTTTTCATCTGGAGAAATACCCAAACTGATCAATGATCTATTTCCTGACCTAAACTCCTCTACAACAAATTGCATCAATTCCGGTAGGGTTTGAATTGCATTTATTTTATCGAGTAGGGGTTGAATGGGTTCAAAACCAAGTGCATTGATTCGAAGGGTATCCATGCCTGAGCTGTAAAAATCACCGACCATTTGATCAGCACTCCCTTTTTCATGCGTTCCGTTGGAGACTTCTTCTAAAATGTCTTCTAAGAGTTTCCGCTGCGGAATATTTAAGAACCGATACGCACCAACACCCACTTGATCATCTGCAATGACCGCTTGGTCATACCAGGTTTTATTGACATGGTTAAAGAAATTATCGCCCGGTTTTATCGTTTCATCGATGCCGTCGAAAGCGAGTTTGTTATGTTCTTCCTTTTTTTCCTTTTCACATGAAACAAGAATACATAGGGCAAATGTGAAGTACAATAGATTTTTCATAAGGCGAATTGTCGATTTAATAAAGAGAAGTGCTTTGTCTTAAAAGCGAAGGTATAAAGATTTGGCAGACTTTTGCTTGTAGGGGCTAAGCTTCGAAAGCTAGATGCTAGCAGGATCTATTATTTATCTACAGCGATGTTTAGGGGCACGTTGAACGCGCCAATATACATGATAGTACTATCATCCGATACCCTCGGGTGGTTAAATACGATTGTATTCGTTTCAGGATCTTGTAAATAAACAGTTTTGGTGATATTGCTTTTGGTAGGTATTACAAAGCAGCATATCAGTATCTTTTGAGGAAGCAGCTAGCGTAAAAATGGATACCCACCCTTTTTGTATTCATTTGTGTAATGAGTGGTGTTCTTGCACAAACCGACGCAATGGCCACGCTCAAAGGTTCCCCTGCCACCATCATCGGTTTTAATCATATCGGTCAATGACCTGGATGCTATGGTCGCCTTTTATCAAAAAGCCACCGATTTTAAACTGGTTAAAAGGGAAAAAGTGCGGCAGCATGCCCCGGCCGACATGCTTTATGCTCACAAGGTGGTGGCCTATGAGCGGGTGACTTTCAAAGCCTCGAATATGCTGCTCGAATTGACGCAGTACGCAAATCAAGAAAACACATCCCCCTCCATCATGCCTCCCCAAGGTCTTGGTATGCCCCACACCTGTTATCAGTCCCCCACTTGGAAACCGGGCGATGACAAATTCAAGAATGCCGATATCGCACTACTTAGCAGGGGCGATGGCCCCTTTGACTCGGGTAGTTAGGGGGTGACCTATGCCTATGGCTATGACCCGGAAGGCAATATGATGGAGTTGGAACAATTGGGCGAAGGCTACTTGAAACAAACGGGTATGGATAGCCTCTGGGTACAAGAGCACCAACTATGGATGACGCAGGTGGCCATACTGAGTACTGATTTACAAAAAATATCCGATTTTATAAAGGGGTGTTCGGTCTTTTTCCAATATCAAAAATCCATCAAAGTCAGCATTCCATATTCATTAAATCCCAACTTATTTGCGTAAAATTCTCTCATAACATTTTGGTCACGCATTGGTGATTTCGGATTGATGTTTGATAAAATAATTCCACTTTTAGTTTTGTAAAACTAATTTTTCGTATTTCAATTCAATTTAAAATCTCCTATAAATTTGTCCTACGTTACTGTATATAGGAATTGGGCAACTCTACTTCCAGTAGGATGGGTTTTTGGTTTCTTTATATAAAGCTTTCCATAATACCTTTTCCAAATCCCTTATTCCTCAATTGTTTAATCAGTTTGCATGGAATAACATTGAAGTTAAATAAAAGGAGTTTTAATTAATTCGATTTATTGTTCGGGTTTTTTATGATTGCATTAATTAACAATACCAGATTATTTACATCCCGGTAGTCCAGTATTTCGACCGGAGAGTGTGAATACCTTCCAGGCCACGATAGTGGAACCGAGGGAATTCCATACCCTAAAAAGGGTTGTCCATCAGTTCCTCCGGCTGTCATTCCATATTGTACTTTAATATTGTATTCTTTTGCTAGTTTTTGTATGTTTTTCAAATTCGCTCTGCTTATAAAATTAATACTCTCTAGCACTCGAATAACGGCTCCATTTCCCAATGGGCAATCTGCAAAAGATTCATCAAGATACGGGTCATCTGAAGAAACATACGTGTCAATAGGATAAACAACGTTAAGGTCTTTTAGATTTACCGCTGCAACAACTGCCCCATTTAGACCTACTTCTTCCTCAACCGACCAAACAAAGGTTACTTTTTGAGTTATTGATTTAGGATTTAAATTTTTTAAACTTAGCAGTAGGGCGGCACACCCAGCCCTATCGTCAAAACCACGGGCTGTAGCTTTGTTTTCATTCAATCGAATCATTTTTTTCGGCATGGTTACCGTAGTAGTACCAACTTCAATACCAGCAGCAATGGCGTTATCCATAGAATTAAATCCTGCATTTATTTTGAGGGGTTTTTCAATATTTCTTTTTGTAGCAACCTTGTAATCCTCTCGCGGTTCAAAGACACCATTTATTTTACTATCATTTACATGAACAAGGGCTGGTTGTGCCTCCCAAATCCAGGGGAGCATACCGCCACGTCTTTTTAACAGTAGTTTTCCATCCGCTTCGATTGAGTCAACGACATATCCTGTTTCATCCATATGAGCAATAAAACCAATGTGATTATTGCCTTGACCAAACGTGAGTACAATGTTTCCCTTGCTATCAATTTTAGGTTTAGCCCATTTCGGCAATTTATTTAAGATGACATTCCGAATATTCTTCTCAGCCTTACTCACACCGTATTCACCTATTAAATCAACGAGTAAATTAGATTCATTTACAAATGAGGTATACGATTTATGATTTAAATTTAATATTCCTTTTCCTATTTCTTTTTGAACTATTATACCACTAACAACATGGGACCAGTGATCGATCAAATTTTCAATGTCTGTGATAGCGACCATTTCAACTGGTGTATCTGGGTATAAGCAAGGCAATCCAATTTCGTTAATGACTTGATTTTCAAAATCAACTGTAGTAACCGGATTTGTAAATGACGTTTTGGGCTTCAAATTCAAATAGTTGATACTATTTTTTAATGATATTCCATTGGCCAATAAGGTTTTCTGGTCAATTTTATCAGATTCCAAAAACCGATTGAAACGATGAATTTCACTGAATGGGCCATGGGTATTGATAACAGCTTCAATTCCTTTGCCATTAATTAATTCTAGTGTTGTCCAGGCAATTACAAGAGTTCCATCAATTTCTTTTTTGGCTATGTCCTTTGCAATTACCGCTAAGGCAATAGCTGCAGCCTTAGACCGCATGGAAGGAGCAGCTATATAAGAGTTGTTTATAATGGTCGGTTTTTTATGAAGTGTAATTGGATCAAGAAGATGAATGTCTTTCTGAAGTAATTCCAATGGACCAGAAAGGCCGATATCAATATAACCTTCTTGCCATTTAAAGGGTGTCTTTGAACTTTCAGGCGTGATTCTTAATCTTTCAAAGTGTGCTGACGGAACTGTCGAAACACCTATAACGGAACCGTTTTCGGTGTTTATTTGTACTTCATGACCCTCTAAAAATTGATGATAAAGATTCCCGTTATGACCGATTCCAACGGGATTGAATCTTAGATACCCGTCTTTCTGAATCTCACTTATAACGTATCCAGGTTCATCCAAAGGAGCAGTTATGAGTCTTCTTGGTGCACCAGATCCCATTGTCAAGACAAGGTTACCTAATCTATCTTCCTTTAAATCCTTATTTTGAAGCAATGTTTTAATATAGCTTGCCGCTTGTTCTTCTCTTCCGGTAACGGCGCTTGTTTTTGAAAACTCATACAAATTATCTATTAACCTTACCTTATTTTGATTTTGCTGCGAAAAAGCCTTGAAAGAAATTAGAACTAAAATGGGAATTAGTATCGCAAATGGTTTTATAAAGAACATATTTTTATTTTTATAATTATTGCTAACGATGCCGACAAAATTCATTTTGGCTATTGTTATGGGGTCTTGTTTGTTGAACCCATTTGGGTACTGTCATAATTAGTTGATAGTTCAATGACTTTGTCAGGTAAGGTCTCGGCCAAGTTTACCAATTCAGTAGGATCTTCGATGATATTGTATAACTCCCAAGCCCCACCATTGAGTCTAACAATTTTGTAATCGCCACTTCGGAACATCCTGAACTTTTCCATTCCTGAAACGAAATAATCCGGTTCTTTACGCATTTCTCCAGTGAAAACCGGTAACAATGAACTGCCATGAAGTGGTAAGGTAGCATGCCCGGCAATGGAGTCGGGATATTGAATATTTAAGATATCCAAAAAGGTGGGTGCAATGTCTACAACATGCCCTGGTTGATGCGTAATCGTGTTTGGGGCTATTTTACCTGGCCAGTAGGCTACAAAAGGGGTATGACTTCCCCCTTCATGACCACATTGTTTATATTGCCGATATGGGGTGTTTCCTAAGTTTGCCCATGTAGCTCGTAAACTCCAGTAAGAGTTCGCAGGACCTGGGGCAACATCGGTGATCTTGTTGGTATAAAACGGGCAGGAACCATTATCATTTAAATAGAGTATTAAGGTGTTATCCAGTTTCCCATTTTTCTCCAGTTTTTTCAAAACACGTCCGATATTTTGATCCATTCGGTCAATAATGGCAGCATATACCGCCATTTCAAGGTCCAAGGAATCTTTTTGAGCTACAGATAAACTATCCCAAGCGTAATACTCCGTATAATCGGGTTTCAAAGGGCCTCGAAACTCATTCAAATTTGCCTCGGGCGGACTTAACTTTGCCGCTTTTGGAAGTACCCCTAGTTTTTGCATTTTCGCAAAACGTTCTTCCCGTAATTCATCCCAACCTTTTAGATACTTTCCCCTGTATTTTTTAATATCCTCCGGTCTGGCCTGAAGCGGGTAGTGCGCCGCATGATAGGGTAGATAGAGAAAAAAGGGATTTTCTTCTTCAAAGGCTTCATCCAACCATTTCAGGGCGTAGTCGGTAATGAAATCGGTCTTGTACATTGGTGATTTCTCAAATACGATTTCATTTGCATTTAATTCCCGCCCTTCAAGAAAAAAAGGGCGTTCGAAGGTACCGGATGGAGGTAAGAAGTATTCTGTTGTTGCCCAAAAATAAAATGAATGGTCAAATACATTTTCCGCCTTACAATAGTCAGGTACCCATGGATCAAAGTGCTCCTTGCCGCTCATGATATTAAAATAGCCCGCCTCCTTTGTCAAGTTGGCAAGGTGTACAGCTCCGTTTCCACCAGTATACAAGCCAGTAAGCAGTGATGATCTGGTAGGGTTGCACTTCGCCATATTGTAAAATGTCGTAAATCGCAACCCTTCATTAGCCAATTGATCGATATTGGGCGTTTCAATTTCCCCGCCATAGGCACCGATATCGGAAATACCAATATCATCTCCCATGATCAATATAATGTTCGGCCTTTCCGCTTTCTTTTCAGCACAGGAGTAGCTCAATAGCGATAGCAATACAAGGGATAGTATTTTTTGAATCATCGTATTCTTAATTATCAGGTGTTGGTTAGCGTTTTTTAATTTTCCGATGAGTAGTTCTTCTTTATGTCCGTGATGTCCTTGATTTTATTCCATTCCGTGGGTCTTTCAAAATCTTGGCCGGATTTTAAAACCAACGCATTGGGATAATTGTCTTTGATATACTTCCATTTTACATCTTTCCATTTGCTCCTGTCCATTTCAAGAAGTTTAACATCTTTTAGAGGCCCAGATACGGCTTTTCCAATCAGTGGCCACCAAAGGCTTTCCGTTTCCCTATCCCAAAGCACAAAACCATCAAGACCATTCCATACCTCACGATCATAGTATGTGTATCCGCTTAAGGCAAATGTCAATTCTTGGTCACCATAATTCCGTTCATATATAGCACCTAAATCAGCTAATATGCAATAAGCGGCCATTATCGGCTGTCCGTTTAATACATCATTGACGACTTCATGTCTTGTAAGGTCTTTTACGGAATAGGCCTTCACCTCCTTACCAGCATATGCCAATAAAAAACGTGTGCTATCTGCCCAGATTTTGTCAGCCGCTATAACGGAAATGAATTCTGGTTTTAAAAGTGCCGGAAACCGCTCTCTACCAATACCGTAATGAAACTGATCATCTTTTAGCGTATAGCCATTGATCTCGAAGTGTTGATTTTCGTTTTCTCCACCATATAACATTTTTTTACCGCCAAGTTCAAAGAACTTGCCATTTTCTATGGCTATAGGGCGTTTCTTTTTTACAATTTCTTTTGTGTCTTCACCTTTTTCTGCCCTGGTTTTTTGACCTAGTGCAGGTTGACAAACCAAAAACAGTAGTATCGCTATTAAAAGTAGTGCTCTTTTTATCATCTTGCTTTTACTATTTGCCACCGTTTTAGCGACCACGCGTATTCATCCGGTTTCGGTTTTGTTGGCCTTTGGTTATTAATTTTCATTTTTTAGAAGGTAATAATTAGAGGCCTTATCCATGCGGAACTCGTCATTTTCTATAATTATTTTATCGTTTCCATCCATCCATCCATGGATGGTTTTCAACATAAACTTCTAGGGTGTCTATTTTTTCATCCCCTACAGCTTGCACGGTTATTCCGTTAGCTATTGCTTTTACTTCTAAAGAGAGCGTTGTACCTCTTGCGGCTCCGGTGTACTCGCCTTCTAATTGGACAACATCAATATCTAAATCCAAACCCTCGTATTCTTTTTCGTCAAGCAGTTTCCATGTGATATCATCAGCAAAAAAACCACCTCCTTTTGGTCCGGTCGTATTTATTAAGCATATAATGTACAAATCTTCTTCTGGAAAATACCGCGTATCGGAAAGGAATCCGTGAATGCCTCCTCCATGTGATATTTCTTTGTGACCGAAATTCGAGTGATTCACCAAACCTTTGGCATACTGTAGCGGAGTACCATCCTTTAAGGTATCTGGTATAATAAGGGATTGATACAATGGATCAGCTAGTTTTTGTCGATAATGCAATGCATTCATCCAAGTAAGTAAATCTTCAGTGGTACTCCAAAGGGAACCAGCTGCAAAAGGCCAGGTATGATCCAAATAGGGTTTTTGCTGAAGGCCTTTAGGGGAATAGTTATAGCCATACACTTTCCTGCTAACCACCTTGGTAGTGGAATAATAGCTGGTATTTGATATCCCCAAGGAATCAAAGATCTCTTGTTTTAAAAATTCACCATAGGATTGCACGGATATCTTTTCTATGATCAATCCCAGGAAAAAATAGGCCGAGTTGTTATAGATCACTACCGGTAGGCATGTAAGACCATAACTTTGAGTTTAGCGCTTACTAGCCATATTTTACATGGTTTTACCTGCTGTATTATTTCCTATTATTCCAAAGGAACCAAAAGAACAGGAATTTTTGATTTTTTTATGATTTTGGCAGACACACTTCCTACGAACGCATTATAAAAAAATCCGTGTTCATGATGTCCTGCAATAATCAGATCAATATGTAATTTCTTCGATTCTTCTATGATCATTTCAATTGTTGCCCCTTGTATGAGTAAGCTTTCCGAGTCAACTCCCTTTGCCTTAAGTCCACTGCTGTATTCTTGAATAAGCCTATGTTCTTTTCTAAGTTCTGCCGCTCTACTATCTCTTATGTCTTGGGGTCCGGCTTCATAACCAACAAAATCGGGATCAGGTGCGGCGATATGCAAGAGCCATATTTTTGAACCGAACGACTTAGCCAATTGAAATGCTTTATCAAGTAATAAATTTTCGTTGCCATCAAAATTGATTGTTACTAATATATTCTTCATGTCTCTTGTTTTGACGGCTACATGCGTTTAGCTACGCTACATGCCGAACCTCGACTGCGTAGGTCTGAAAATTCGGGCGGCGAAGCGATACATTGGCATGTTAAGACTTTTCTGCCGTTGCCCTAAGTTAATAAATAAACAAAGATTTCCGTTTAGTCCAGCTAGTTATTGGGCCGATGGACTTGGCAAATTCGCCAAAGCCTTCAAATAGTGCACTTTTCGCCTTATTTGCAATGCCATTGTTATGGACTGGCTTTAGTTCAAATCTTGATTCTTTTTAAGAATGAGTGTATCTAATTCCCAATATTTTTCCTTCATGGTACTTAATGCGAAGGCCCCAGCGGAAGCGGCAAAAACAGAATAATCAAAGGCCCCTTTTATCCCCGTTGAAAATGCAATCGACAGCGCAAAGATGAGCATAAGATAGCCGCTCAGTTTTGCCACCAGCTCAGTTCTGAAACCGATAAATAGGCAAACAGCGAACAATAGTTCAGCGGTAGTTGCGATGGCCCCCAATGTAGGGATCAGCATTTTCGGAATAAGGGGATTAATGAGTTGCGTATAGTTTAAAAATCTTTCCCAATTCCCCCAAGCCGAAATTTCGGCAGGCCATAGCCCAAACCGATCTGCTACTGCGGAAAAGAAACCAATTCCAATTGCGATTCTTAAAAAGAGCTTAATGATTTTTGCATTCATATCCTGCTTTTTTAATTGTACACGACGCCTAGTATTACAAGCGTAGTTTGGCAAAAGGTGTTTTTGATTCGTTAGACCCTGATGGGCTTCATTTTTATTTCGTCTCACTGCTATTTGATTGGACGAGTGGTTGGAAGCCACCATAAACCATTCGTTTGGCATCAAAAACCATCCGTTGTGGATCTGTTAATGGGTCAATCAGGTCCGTCATTCTCGAGTCTGCCGCGACTCTCTCATTGGCAAGGTCACGAGCCTCACGTGAAGCGAAGACAACCCATCCAAAAACAATGGCTTCATCATTTTTTGCATCTATGAGTTCAGGGAAAGAACTCGTGCCTTCCAGTTTTAAATCCTCACCAACAAACTCAAAGTAGGCGAGTGCACCGTGTTCCTTCCAAACCTTCGAACCGTTTCAGCCACACGCTTGTACTCGTTCAGGTGATTTTGTGGAACGGGAAGGACGAATCCGTCAATGTAATTTGTCCTATTTTCCTCCTTAGTATATATTTTTTTGTTCTCCAACCCATGAGCTCTGAACGGTATGCGCGCAAAGAATTCACTTCTCTTTCGGTTGAGCTCGTAGCACAAGCTTTTTACCTGCCTGCCGGTGAGACAGGTATTGATTTATAACTTCCTGTTCAAAGCCACGCCTAAAGATATAACAGACCCCTTAAAAATACTCAAACCATTCGATAAGGCCAGAAGTCCATATTGTTTATTGTGGTGTTGCTATCGTTTGCAATATACTCCTGGGTATCGTAGCAGACTAGTTATTGATTCGTCATGAAAGTATCACTTTAAAAGTCGAAGAAATGCATTCAAATAAGAAAATGGGAAGATTTGCTGGTTTAATTTTTTAGTTCTTCTCGTTACAGGAGTTTTTGCCGAGTTTTTCGTACGCCAAAAATTCTATGTACTGAATGACCCAATTGCGACGACTCAAAACATTATCGAGAACCAATGGCTCTTTCGTCTGGGATTTGTGAGTGATTTGATCATGTCTACGA
>JARFRH010000032.1 GCA_029287355.1 Maribacter sp.
CGGAGATGTGTATAAGAGACAGGTACTAGTATCATCATTACCTCAGGTAAAGAACGCCCGGTCATTAATAGCAATTCAACGACCATATCCATTGTCGCGGAATCAGATTTTCCAGGAAGGATAATGGGAAGAATATTTTTAATTTCGTCACCGAACAAATCACTTTTTAAAAGCTCCTCTCTCGAACGCATTCGCGATACATTACCTCTTAGGGTATTAATTTCTCCATTGTGGCACATGTATCTGAAAGGTTGTGCTAAATCCCATGTGGGGAAGGTATTGGTCGAAAACCGTTGATGCACAAGTGAAAGTCTCGTCACTACCCGTGGATCCATCAAATCTTTATAATACAGACTAATATCCTTTGGCATCAACAAGCCTTTGAAAATGATGATTTTGGTAGAAAGACTGGGAAGGTAGAAAAATCCGTTCTCTGAAAGTTTCGATTTAATAATGGCGTGTTCCGTTGTTTTTCTAGCAATAAAAAGTTTCAGATTGAATTTAAAATCATCTTGTTCGTCATTTTCTTTTGCGATGAAAATCTGTTTTACAAAGGGTTCCGTTTCCATAGCGATACGACCAGGTACCGAACGGTTTACGGGAACATTTCGCCAACCTAAAAGTCGGAGTCCTTGTTTTTTGATATTCTCTTCGAATATCGCAATGCAAAAATCACGTTGATTCTCTTTTTGTGGTAAAAACACATTACTGACCGCATAATTTCCGGAATCGGGTAATTCGAAATCGCATACAGCTTTGAAAAAATCATGAGGAATGTCTATCAGAATTCCAGCGCCATCACCGGTTTTTCCATCGGCACTCACTGCACCACGATGCTCTAGCTTATCTAGAATCTCCAGAGCCTTATGAATAATATCATTTGACTTTTTTCCCTTCAAACTACATATGAAACCTGCACCACAATTGTCGTGTTCGAATTCAGGTAAGTAAAGTCCTTGTTTCCTCAATGTCATGTGTCAATTTTTATATGCTACAAGTTGCTCATTTAGCAAACCACAGCCTATAAAAATATCATTTTTATTGAATTATTCACGATGATTAACATGTATTTCAACAAAAAACACAACGATTGTAATAAATCATAAAAAAACCCTCAAATTCGAAATTTTAGCCCGCTAAATTTGAGATTTCAATAATGGGTTTTATCGATTTTAATGGGGTCTTTAAACTATCCCTTGATGATACTTCTTGAAATAACTATTTTTTGAATTTCTGAGGTACCCTCGTAGATTTGGGTGATTTTGGCATCACGCATGAGACGCTCCACATGATAGTCTTTGACAAATCCGTTTCCACCGTGAATTTGAACCGCTTCTACCGTAGTTTCCATGGCTACTTGAGAGGCGTATAATTTTGCCATGGCACTGGAAAGGTCATAGTCATTTCCATTGTCTTTGTCCCATGCTGCTTTGTACACGAGGTGTCTTGCCGCTTCGATTTGAGTATGCATATCAGCTAGTTTAAAGGCAATGGCCTGATGGTTGCTAATTTCGGTGCCGAAGGCTTTTCGCTCTTTGGAATACTTCAGCGCCAGTTCATAGGCTCCTGATGCGATACCTAAAGCTTGGGCGGCAATCCCGATACGGCCGCCGGAAAGTGTTTTCATGGCGAATTTAAAACCGAAACCATCTTCACCGATTCTGTTTTCCTTTGGAACTTTAACATCGTTGAAAATCAAGGAATGCGTGTCACTTCCGCGAATACCTAGCTTATTTTCTTTCGGGCCTATTTCAAAACCCTGCATGCCTTTTTCGACGATGAGTGCGTTAATGCCCTTGTGGCCTTTATCCTTATCCGTTTGTGCAATTACCAAGTAGACTTCAGCGGTTCCGCCATTTGTAATCCAATTTTTTGTCCCATTCAAAACATAGTGGTCACCCTTGTCCATGGCAGTCGTTTTTTGAGAAGTGGCATCACTTCCTGCTTCTGGTTCAGATAAGCAGAAGGCACCGATGATCTCACCTGAAGCAAGCCTTGTCAAATATTTTAGTTTCTGAGCTTCGGTAGCATATGCTTCGAGGCCATAACAGACCAAGGAGTTGTTTACCGATACCACAACAGAGGCTGAGGCGTCTATTTTAGAGAGTTCTTCCATGGCAATAACATAGGATAGTGTATCCATACCACTGCCGTTGTACTTTGGGTCGACCATCATCCCCAAAAACCCAAGTTCACCTAATTTTTTTATTTCCTCCGCAGGAAAACGCTGGGCGTCATCTCTTTCGATGACCTCTGGGAGTAATTCTTGCTGAGCAAAATCCCTTGCAGCTTGTTGTATCATTAGGTGTTCTTCCGACAATGAAAAATCCATGGTAGTATAGTTTTAATGTACAGGCAAAGATACAGGTATGAGCAAGAATTACTTAGATTTCAAAAGATGTTTTTCGAACCATTTTTTTGCTAATGAGACAATGAAATTATTGGCAATACCCATCCTATCTTATATATTTGTTGACCACAAAGGAATAAATTGATTTAGTATATAAAAAGGATGAGACAGCACTAACCCCGAAAGGGGAAAATAAAATGATTTCTTGAGAGACTGTTCGTAACAGTCGATGTCATTTAGTGGAATTAAATCAATTAAAAGAATGAAAGAATTATTAAGTGCTTACGAAAACAAACCACCAGAAATAGTCTTCAATTGGAAAGACCCTGAAACCGATGCAGAAGGGTGGACTGTAATTAACTCGCTAAGAGGAGGAGCAGCCGGGGGTGGTACTAGAATGCGTGAAGGCTTGGATTTGAACGAGGTGCTCTCCCTGGCCAAGACTATGGAAGTCAAATTTACCGTTTCCGGCCCACCAATAGGAGGGGCAAAATCAGGAATCAACTTTAACCCCAATGACCCTAGAAAGAAAGGTGTTCTGGAACGATGGTACCATGCGGTATCCCCCTTATTGAAAAGCTATTATGGTACGGGTGGTGATTTGAATGTTGATGAAATTAATGAAGTAATCACTATTACTGAAGATGACGGTGTATGGCATCCTCAGGAAGGGGTTTTTAATGGTCATTTCAAACCGACCGAAGCGGATAAAATCAATCGAATAGGCCAATTAAGGCTTGGTGTTATCAAAGCACTGGAAAGTCCGAAACTCTCTCCTGACATTTCGAGAAAATATACTGTTGCGGATATGATTACCGGTTATGGTGTTGCCGAAGCGGTGAGGCACTATTACGATATTTATGGGGGCAATGTAATGGGTAAAAAGGCGGTGGTTCAAGGTTTCGGAAATGTTGGCAGTGCTGCGGCATTTTATCTTTCTCAAATGGGCGCTAAAATTGTCGGCATCATAGATAGGGCAGGAGGAGTCATTAATGAGGAGGGATTTTCGATTGAAGAAATTCAGGAGTTTTTTCTCAATAAAAAGGGCAATAGCCTTATGGCAAGTGCCGATTCAATGATTCCTTTTGATGAAATCAAGGAACGGATTTGGAGCCTGGAAACGCAAATTTTCGCACCTTGTGCGGCTTCTCGATTGATTACTAAAAAGCAGATTACTCAAATGATCGATACAGGTTTGGAAGTGATTTCTTGTGGCGCGAATGTTCCATTTGCCGATAAGGAAATATTTTTCGGTCCTGTTATGGAATATACAGATGGCCTTGTCAGCCTGATCCCAGATTTCGTTTCAAATTGTGGAATGGCTCGGGTTTTTGCCTATTTCATGGAAAAAAGGGTAGGTATTGATGACGAATTGATATTTAAAGATACCTCCGATACCATTCGAAAGGCAATTTTAAATATCTTTAAGCAAAATCCGTCGAAGACCAATTTGAGTGAAACCGGATTTGAAATAGCACTGAAACAATTAATATAGACCAAACCAACTGAATATGGAGACCATTATTATCATTGTGTTTTTAGCTGGATACCTAGCGATAACCTTAGAGCATAATCTAAAAATTGACAAACTGATTCCAGCGCTGGCCATGATGGCCGTCTTATGGGCTATAATCGCTTTAGCACATATGGATGTATTTGAGGTTAACGCGGAAATGCGTCAGCTTGAACCGTCTCATATTGATGAGATTCTCTTGCACCATTTGGGAAAAACGGCGGAGATATTATTCTTTTTGCTGGGCGCAATGACCATTGTTGAAATCATAGATTATTTTGATGGTTTTGCAACCATAAAAGGATTTATTAGAACTAGGAGTAAGCGAAAACTCCTTTGGCTGTTTTCTATTTTGGCCTTTATTCTATCAGCGATAATCGATAACCTAACTGCTACTATTGTTTTGATTACCATTTTACAAAAGGTTATAAATGACAGAAATACACGATTGTGGTTTGCAGGTTTGATTATCATTGCCGCTAATGCCGGAGGGGCCTGGTCTCCTATTGGGGATGTTACCACGACCATGTTATGGATAGCGAATAAAGTTTCCGCTCTTCAACTTATAGAACATGTTTTAATTCCTTCAATTGTGTGTATGTTAGTCCCCGTTTTCGTTGCTAGTAGATATAAAGCCTTTAAAGGGAATATTGAGAGTACTTTGGAAGTAGATGTCCAGAAAAGTAAATATGGTCCCACCATGTTATATCTTGGGTTGGGAGCCATAGTTTTTGTTCCTTTCTTCAAAACAATTACCCATTTACCCCCTTATGTAGGTATGATGCTATCTTTGGCAATCGTAGCCACTTTTGCGGAAATTTATAGTAAAACAAAATTCAGTATTTCCAGTATTGAAAGTGAAGATCATGATACAATTGGACATCATAGTCCAGTACATGCATCATTATCAAAAATAGAATTGCCTAGTATCTTATTCTTCTTGGGAATATTATTGGCAGTTGCAGCACTTGAATCCCTAGGGTATTTGTTCAATTATGCAGCAAGCCTTAATGAGGCCATACCAAATACCGATATAGTTGTGATGCTATTTGGTGTAGGTTCTGCGGTAATTGATAATGTTCCCTTGGTAGCTGCAAGTATGGGAATGTTC
>JARFRH010000098.1 GCA_029287355.1 Maribacter sp.
CAACAGGTTAAGAGCGCCTGGTTCAATTGGTGCTGCTTCGTATCCTGCAAGAGTTTTTAAAGGGATGAAGATGGCCGGTAGAATGGGAGGTGAACGAGTAACAGTTCAAAACCTTAGAGTTTTGAAAGTAGTGCCGGAAAAGAATCTTTTGGTAGTAAAAGGTGCGGTTCCTGGTCATAAGAATGCTTACGTAACTATTCAGAAGTAATGAAGGTAGCAGTTTTAGATATCAAAGGAAAAGAAACGGGGAGAAAGGCAGACCTTTCTGACGCTGTTTTCGGAATAGAACCTAACAATCATGCGGTTTACTTGGATGTAAAGCAATATTTGGCGCATCAACGCCAAGGAACACATAAATCTAAGGAAAGAGCCGAGATTGCAGGTAGTACAAGAAAGATCAAGAAGCAAAAAGGTACGGGTACCGCTCGTGCGGGAAGTATCAAATCGCCGATCTTCAGAGGTGGTGGTCGTATTTTTGGACCAAGACCTAAAGATTACAGTCAAAAGTTGAACAAGAACCTAAAACGTTTGGCACGTAAATCGGCATTGAGTATCAAGTCAAAAGAGAAGGCAATTTTGGTTGTTGAGGACTTCAATTTCGAGGCTCCGAAAACTAAAGATTTTGTTGCGGTTTTGAGGTCTTTGGGACTCGAAGACAAAAAGTCTTTATTTGTGTTGGGCGATTCAAATAATGGTGTATATTTGTCTTCGCGTAATTTGAAGCGCTCTGAAGTTATAACTAACTCAGAATTAAGTACTTACAAAATATTAAATGCAAATAATATAGTATTGCTTGAAGGTGCATTGGAAGGAATCGAAGCGAACCTAAATAAATAAGAAAACCATGAGTGTGTTGATAAAACCAATTATAACGGAAAAGATGACCGCTGATAGCGAGTTGCACAACCGTTACGGTTTCATTGTTGACCCAAGAGCCAACAAGATTCAGATCAAAGATGCTGTTGAGTCGGCTTATGGAGTTTCGGTAAAAAAGGTGCGTACTATGAATTACGGTCCTACTAGAAAATCCCGCTACACAAAAACGGGTATTCAGCATGGGAAGACGAATGCTATCAAAAAAGCGATAGTTGATGTAGCAGAAGGAGATATTATTGATTTTTACAGTAATCTATAAAGACAAGAAATGTCAGTTAGAAAATTAAAACCAATCACTCATGGACAGCGTTTTAGAGTCGTAAATGGGTTTGACGCCATTACGACTGATAAGCCGGAGAAGAGCTTGCTCGCTCCGATAAAAAAGTCCGGAGGTAGAAACAGTCATGGAAAAATGACCATGCGCCATAGAGGTGGAGGTCATAAAAGGAGATATCGTGTTATCGATTTCAAAAGAGATAAGCAGGATGTTGCTGCTACTGTGAAATCGATTCAGTATGACCCTAACAGAACGGCTTTCATCGCCCTGTTGGAATATGCTGACGGTGAGAAGCGATATGTTATTGCTCAAAATGGGCTTCAAGTGGATCAAAAAGTATCTTCGGGTAAAACTGCTGCTCCTGAAATCGGAAATGCACTTCCATTAAGTGAAATTCCTTTGGGAACCATTATCTCGTGTATTGAATTACGCCCAGGGCAGGGAGCTGTAATGGCTCGAAGTGCTGGAACTTTTGCTCAATTGATGGCCAAGGATGGTAAGTTCGTAACTGTCAAAATGCCCTCGGGTGAAACAAGACTGATTTTGTCAGGTTGTTTGGCGACTATCGGAGCTGTATCCAATTCAGATCATCAATTATTGGTTTCCGGTAAGGCGGGTAGAAGTAGATGGTTGGGAAGAAGACCAAGAACAAGACCAGTTGCCATGAACCCTGTCGATCACCCAATGGGTGGTGGTGAAGGTAGAGCTTCAGGGGGTCATCCAAGATCTAGAAACGGTATTCCGGCTAAGGGTTATAGAACTCGTCAGAAGACAAAGAGCACCAACAAGTATATATTAGAACGTAGAAAGAAATAAAAGAAAAGAAAAATGGCACGTTCACTAAAAAAAGGACCTTACGTTCACTATAGCTTGGAGAAGAAAATCCAACAAAACGCATCTTCTGGAAAGAAGTCGGTCATAAAGACATGGTCAAGAGCCTCTATGATAACACCAGATTTTGTTGGTCTTACGATAGCGGTTCATAATGGAAGACAATTTGTTCCCGTATTCGTAACGGAAAATATGGTAGGGCATAAACTAGGCGAATTTTCTCCGACTCGATCTTTTAGAGGTCATGCAGGGGCAAAGAACAAAGGTAAAAAGTAAGCTATGGGAGTTCGAAAAAAACAGATGGCCGAAAGAATCAAGGCCGAGAAGAAGGAAATAGCGTTCGCTAAATTGAACAATTGCCCAACTTCACCGAGAAAAATGAGGCTTGTTGCTGATTTGATTAGAGGTGTTCAGGCTGAAAAAGCACTGGCTATTTTAAGATTCAATCAAAAAGAAGCTTCTCGTAGATTAGAAAAATTGTTACTTTCCGCTTTGGCGAATTGGCAAGCAAAAAATGAGGAAGCCAATGTGGAAGATGCCGATCTTTTCGTGAAGGAAATTCGGGTTGATAGCGGAACCATGTTGAAAAGGTTACGACCTGCTCCTCAAGGTAGAGCACATAGAATTAGAAAACGTTCAAACCATGTTACTTTGGTTTTGGGGTCTAACAATAATATAGAAAGCTAGAATGGGACAGAAAACAAATCCGATAGGCAATCGTCTAGGAATCATCAGAGGATGGGAATCTAACTGGTACGGTGGAAACGATTATGGGGATAAACTAGCTGAAGATAGTAAAATACGGAAGTATATCCATGCACGTTTGGCGAAGGCAAGTGTGTCAAGGGTTATTATAGAACGTACTTTGAAGTTGATTACGGTAACTGTTACCACTGCAAGACCTGGTATTATCATCGGTAAAGGTGGTCAAGAGGTTGATAAGCTAAAGGAAGAGCTCAAGAAAATCACTGGTAAAGAAGTTCAGATTAATATTTACGAAATAAAAAGACCTGAGGTTGATGCCAATTTAGTAGCGGCCAGCGTTGCTAGACAAATTGAAAGTAGAATTTATTTTAGAAGGGCAATTAAGATGGCAATAGCGGCGGCAATGAGAATGAATGCCGAGGGTATTAAAATTCAAATTTCCGGTCGATTGAATGGTGCTGAAATGGCCCGTTCCGAATCTTATAAAGACGGCCGTATTCCGCTTTCTACTTTTCGTGCTGATATTGATTACGCTTTGCATGAAGCGCAAACAACATACGGTAAGTTGGGAATCAAAGTATGGATCATGAAGGGCGAAGTTTACGGTAAGAGAGAACTTTCACCTCTAGTTGGAATGACTAAAGGTGGTGGTGACAAGGGAGGTAAATCCGACCGTGGAGGAAAACAACGTCGTAGAAAGTAATTTTTTAAAGCAGTAGAGAATGTTACAACCGAAAAGACAAAAGTTTCGAAAGATGCAAAAAGGCCGGATGAAAGGCATATCCGGTAGAGGGCACCTGCTTTCCAATGGTATGTTTGGTCTTAAATCCTTGGAGACAAGTTTTGTTACAGCACGTCAGATAGAAGCTGCCCGTATTGCAGCGACGAGATATATGAAAAGGGAAGGTCAATTATGGATCAAAATATTTCCGGACAAGCCTATCACCAAGAAGCCATTAGAAGTACGTATGGGTAAAGGTAAAGGTGCTCCCGAATATTTCGTGGCCTGTGTATTACCTGGTCGAATCATGTTCGAAGTTGCCGGTGTACCAATGGATGTAGCAAAAGAAGCCTTACGTCTAGCGGCTCAAAAGCTTCCTGTGAAAACGAAATTTATTGTTGCAAGAGACTTTGTCGGTCTAGATTAATTATAGGTTATCATGAAAAAAAAGGAAATAAAAGAATTGTCGGTCGAAGAGCTACAAGCCAAATTAGGCGAGTTCAAAAAGCAACATGCTGATTTAAAAATAGCTCATTTTGTTACTCCATTGGAAAATCCCCTTCAAATCAGAAAGGTGAGAAGAACAGTAGCAAGATTGGCAACCGAATTAACTAATAGGGAAAACCAATAACTGGTTCTGCTTTATGGAAGATAAAAGAAATTTAAGAAAAGAGAGAGTTGGTGTTGTTACGAGTAACAAAATGGAGAAATCCATAGTTGTTGCTGAAGTAAAGCGAGTACAGCACCCTATGT
>JARFRH010000199.1 GCA_029287355.1 Maribacter sp.
AATATATTGTTCCTGATTTTGTGCATGTGATACATAACGGGAAGATTGTAAAATCTGGAGGCAAAGAATTGGCGCTGGAGCTTGAAGCAAAAGGGTACGATTGGATTAAAAATGAGGCTGTAGTTTAGAAAACAGCGGGCAGTAACAGTAGGCAGTCTTGCCGCCAACTGAAAACCGCCAACCGAAAACTCAAATAAATATGGATTTAAAAGAAAAATTGATTTCTTCCTTCATGATGTTCGAAAACAATATCGACATCGAGCATCCTGTGCATGATATTCGTACGGAGGCGATGAAGAATTTCGAAGTTAAAGGCTTTCCATCCCGTAAAGAAGAAGCTTGGAAGTATACTTCTTTGAACAAAATACAGAAGGTCGATTTCAGTATTTTCCCCAAAGAAGTAAATGCAATTGAGTACAAAGACGTTAAGAAATATTTCATTAATGAAATCGACACCTATAAAATAGTTTTTATAGATGGTATTTACAGTTCTTTTCTTTCTGAGACGACTCATGACGGTGTTGATATTTGTTTGATGAGTTCTGCGTTGACCAAAGAAATGTACAAACCTATTATAGATGTATATTTCAATAAGGTGGCCTCAGAAGATGAATCACTGACTACGTTGAACACTGCTTTTAGCAGAGAAGGAGCCTACATCTATATTCCCAAGAATAAGATGCCGAAGAAACCTGTAGAAATCATACACTTTGCTACGGGCAATGAGTCTACCTTAATGCTACAGCCAAGAAACTTGATTATTGTTGAAGAGAATGCTGAACTTCAGGTAATCGAGCGGCATCAAAGCCTGACCTCAAATGAAGTATTGACGAATTGTGTAACGGAAATTTACGCGGCAAAAAATGCCATAATAGATTATTACAAAGTTCAAAATGACAAGAAAAATTCGTCCTTAATTGACAATACCTACATCAATCAAAAGAGCAAAAGTTTTGTGAACGTGCATACTTTTTCTTTCGGTGGAAAACTAACACGAAATAACCTGAACTTTTATCAGAATGGGGAGTATATGGACTCGACAATGAAGGGTGTTACGATTTTAGGTGAAAAGCAGCATGTGGATCATCATACTTTGGTACATCATATAGAACCTAATTGTGAGAGTCATCAAGATTACAAAGGTATTTATGGCGAAAATTCCACCGGCGTTTTCAACGGAAAAATTATTGTTGATAAAATCGCTCAGAAGACTAACGCTTTTCAACAGAATAACAACATTCTGATTAGTGACAAGGCGACCATAAATACGAAACCACAACTAGAGATTTTTGCTGACGATGTGAAATGTTCGCACGGTTGCACTATAGGACAGTTGGATGAGGATGCCATGTTCTACCTTCAATCTAGGGGTATTCCTGAAAAAGAAGCAAGAGCATTGTTAATGTATGCCTTTGCAAATAATGTTTTGGAAAGTGTACGTATTCCTGAATTGAAAACACGTATCAATAAGTTGATTGCGAAAAAATTAGGAGTCAATCTAGGGTTTGATTTGTAAACTAAATAACATACCAAGAATACTAGCGAAGGTAACGATGTTGCTTTCGCTTTTCTGTTTTTTAAGCACTTCGAACTTGGTTGGCCAAGACATAAATCTTGGTGTCAAGGGGGGCTTGAATTATTCTTCCATAGTCGGTGATTTAACCGAAGGTATTAAGTTCAGATTTTCCGGCCATGCGGGGGTTTTTGTTGAATCAGAGTTTTCTGATAAATTCAGTTTGCAATCAGAATTATTGTATTCCTCCCAAGGGTTTCAATTCAGTTCAGATCTTCAGGCCTTGGAGAACAACGGGGCCACTTTTGATGAAAATGATTTTAGAACCAATGTGCAATTGAATTATTTGACGGTGCCGATTCTCGGAAAGTTCGCTTTGAACGACCGTTTAGAGGTGGAATTCGGCCCGCAATTCGGATTTCTTTTAAATCAAGTTTCCAAAATCAAAAATTTGGACCAACGCGATGAAACCATCCCCGATAATCGTACCACCACACCAGGAAATTTTCAGCTCGACTACGGTGTGGTAGCTGGTCTTGCTTTGGATATCAATGATGTATTAGCTATAGAACCCCGATTCTACATCGGATTGCGAAATCGCCTGAACGGACTAGACGGGACACTTCTAAATTATAATGTTGCTATTCAAGTTTCTGCGAATTATTTACTCTTTTAATAATTTTTTAAAGGAAGCCGGGTTTATAAGGGTCATTATAGCGATGATTTGATTCAGAGTTTCAAGCATAAGTCGGTATCTTTGCACATCAATTTATTTGCTATGATTGACGCACAAAAAATCCGAAAAGACTTCCCTATTCTTAGCCGAGAGGTCAATGGAAAACCTTTGGTTTATCTTGATAATGCGGCCACTTCACAAACGCCTCAACAAGTTATCGATGTGATTGTGGACTACTATCAAAATTACAACGCGAACATCCATAGGGGTGTACATGCGCTATCTCAAGAAGCAACGGATAAATATGAGCAAGCACGCATCAAAATCCAAAAGCATTTTAATGCGGATAAAGCTCACGAAATAATCTTTACATCAGGAACCACCCATAGCATCAATATAGTGGCAAATGGTTTTTCGTCCTTCCTGAAAAAAGGAGATGAAATTTTAGTCTCGGCAATGGAGCACCATTCCAACATTGTACCATGGCAAATGTTGTGTCAACGAACGGGAGCCGTTTTGAAAGTTATTCCGATGAACCAAGAAGGTGAATTATTGATGGATAGTTATCAAGAACTGCTTACCGAGAAGACGAAGTTGGTTTTTTGTAATCATATTTCAAATGCATTAGGAACAATCAATCCCATAGAAGAAATTATTGAAGAAGCACATCAAGTTGGTGCTGCTGTATTAATTGATGGCGCACAAGCCGCTCCCCATATCGTGGGAGATATGCAAAAGCTTGATGTTGATTTCTATACTGTTTCCGCGCACAAAGTTTGTGGCCCAACAGGAGTCGGCATGCTCTATGGAAAAGAAGAATGGCTGAATAAACTTCCTCCCTATCAAGGTGGTGGAGAAATGATTGCCGAAGTCACTTTTGAAAAAACTACCTACGCTGATTTGCCACATAAATTCGAAGCGGGTACTCCGAACATTTGCGGAGGCATAGCTTTTGGTGCAGCAATTGACTATATGAATGCCATAGGCTTTGATGCGATTGCATCATATGAACATGAACTTTTGGAATATGCTACCGAAAAGCTTTTACAAATTGAAGGTTTGAAGATTTATGGCACGGCCAAGGAGAAGACTTCTGTTATTTCTTTTAATATCGAGGGATTGCACCCGTATGACATAGGGTCGATTTTGGACAAATTGGGCGTAGCCGTGCGAACAGGTCACCATTGTGCACAACCGATAATGGATTTCTATAATATCCCTGGAACGGTTCGTGCTAGTTTTTGTTTCTACAACACCAAAGAAGAAGTTGACATACTGGCTGAAGGGGTGAAACGTGCTAAAAACATGTTGCTCTAGTAAAGATGTTATCCTTGTCTTAAACAATTGAAAACCCAAGTTACTTATCGTATTTTTGTAAAGATGCCGAACAAGCATAGACGAAGTCGGCGCTAACATATACTAGGAATGCAGATACAAGAAATACAGAACGCTATAGTCGAGGAGTTTTCAATGTTCGATGATTGGATGCAGCGCTACGAATACATGATAGATTTAGGGAAATCACTTCCGCTTATCGATGAACAATATAAGACGGATGACAACATCATTAAAGGCTGTCAGAGCAAGGTTTGGGTACATGCCGAATTAGAGGGAGATAAATTGATTTTTACTGCAGACAGTGATGCCATAATTACCAAAGGAATCATCGCCATATTAATCCGTGCGTTTAGTAACCAAAAACCCGCTGATATTATTGAGGCTGATACAGCTTTTATAGATGAAATCGGATTAAAAGAACATTTGTCACCAACCCGGGCCAACGGATTGGTTAGTATGATAAAACAATTGAAATTATATGCTGTGGCGTATCAAACACAGCTAAATTAAAAGCGATATGAGCGAAGAAACCACAATAGATACCCAAGAACTTGGAGAAAAAATAGTAAACGTTCTAAAAACGATTTACGATCCTGAAATTCCGGTTGATATTTACGAATTGGGATTGATTTATGATGTTTTGGTAAATGAAGAGAATGAGGTGAAAATACTCATGACCTTAACTTCCCCCAACTGTCCTGTAGCTGAAACCTTGCCAGTTGAGGTAGAGGAAAAAGTTAAATCCTTGGACATGGTAAAAGATGCTGAGGTAGAGATTACCTTCGACCCCCCTTGGACACAAGACCTTATGAGCGAAGAGGCTAAACTGGAATTAGGCTTATTATAAATAGGTTATTGTCATTCCAGCGAAGGCGCTGATCTTTTTTAATACTACATTATGCCAGACGAAATTGTAAATAAGGTTGCCCAGAGTAAACTTGTCACTTTTGACTTGGAAGATTATTATCCCGAAGGTGATCGTGTGATTTTGGACATCAAAGACTGGTTATACGAAGGCTTGATTCTCAGGGAAAAGGAATTCAGACGTTATGTGTCTGAACATAATTGGAAACAATACCAAGATGCCTATGTTGCCTTGAACTGCTCTTCTGATGCCATAATTCCAGGTTGGGCTTATATGTTATTGAGTTCGAAATTAGAACCATATACCAAAAAGACCATTGTTGGCAATCTTGAACAATTGGAAACCACGCTCTATCAATCCGTTATCGAAAACCTGAATGTATCCTCCTTTAAAGATAAGCCTGTTATCATAAAAGGGTGCAGTAATAAGCCTGTTCCACCTAATGCTTATCTTTGGATTACTTCCAAATTACAGCCTGTAGCCAAGAGCATTATGTATGGCGAGGCCTGCTCTTCCGTGCCTTTGTATAAGCGAAAATAAGACCTGTTTTCCTATAGGATATAGCTACAATTTGTATTTTTGCACAACTATAATACAAACACTAAACACTTTTTCATGAAAAAATTAGTATTCACATGTACGGCTATGTTCGTTTTTATGGCCTCTTTTGGGCAAACAGTTGATGAATTAAAGGCGGAACAAGCACTTAAGAAAGATTCTGTAGCTGCCATTCAAGGGAGGGTTGATGCCCTTCAAGGGCAAATTGATGCATTTCCTGGATGGAAAAAAGGAATGTTCGGAACGATCGGGGCTAATCTATCAGGTTCCAAAAATTGGTTTTCACAAGGCACACCTAATAACTCTTCTGGGAATATAGGTGTTACTTTAAATGGGTTCGCCAACTTGGATAGGGATAAATTCTTCTGGAGAAATTCTGGAAACATCAATCTGCAATGGATAAAACTAGACAATAAGGATATCGATACTGACGACGATGGCTTCAATGGCACCACGGATGTCTTTAACATTACTTCGCTATACGGATTCAAATTAAGCGATAAGTTCGCCATTTCAGCTTTAGGGGAGTATCGTACCTCTTTCATCAATAATTTCAATGACCCCGGCTATTTAGATCTTGGTGTTGGTGCCACATGGACACCGGTAACTGATATGGTAGTGGTGATTCACCCTTTGAACTACAACTTTGTTTTCGCTGAAGATGATGCGGCGTACGAGTCTTCAACGGGTGCGAAGATTGTTGTTGACTATACAAGACAAGTTGGAGCGGTTAATTTTAAAACGAATTTCTCTACATTTCAGAGTTATAAGAGCGGGGATTTATCGAATTGGACATGGATCAATAATTTCGGCTATACCTTGTGGAAAGGAATCGGCGTAGGTTTTGAATTCGGACTTAGAGGGAATAGACAAGAGGCCTTTGCTAATGCCTTGGCACAACCTGGTTCCGCCGCTGATCTAGCTATTGGTGATGTTGACAGCCCAACCCAGAGTTACTGGTTATTTGGTCTCAACTATTCGTTGTAGCATAGTAGTTTCTCCTGTGTATATAATAAAACGTCCCGCATTTGCGGGACGTTTTCGTTAAGTAGGACTCGTTAAATTTGGTTGTTAGTCAAAAAATCAAACTTTTAGATCAAGTTCGGACTTGGGTACAATCCAAATAATAGATTTTCGGTTAAGATCATATTTTCATCGGGACAAACACTAAATCTCAAATACGAAACGAATGTAACGGAGGCATAGAACATTGCTAAACTTTTGTTGTGAACGAAGTGAAAGGTGTTGTGAAATGCGTTAAAATGTGTTGTTACATCGACGAAATACACGTGCCCACCGAGACTAATAAAAAAGCCCTTACGTTTTCGTTAGGGCTTTTTTTAAGTCAAGTAGGTATTGTAAGATTCGAGATCCGATTTTAATCGGGGTTTTTTTGGTCAAGTTCTTTTTTTTGGGGAAAAAGAATTTGTTTGAGTCAAGTTCATGATATTCCCGATAGCTATCGGGATGGGGTCAATACTATCACTTAATTACAATGTAAAGATATGTGCGATTTGACGGATGTCTAAATTATTGTTGTGAAGTAGGCACAAAATGTTGTGTGTCCGATGAATGGTTTTTCAGATTCGATGAAATACCAAGCATTGAAATATTTTTGCATTTAATTGAGGCTTAAATAACAGTGAAAGGAAAAATGTGATGCCAATAATCAATTATGCGAAGAATTCAAAAAGAAAGGGAGTGAACGCTTGAAACGAGAAGCCGAGCGATTACAAAGAGAAGCAGATCGCTTAGTAGGTAAGGCAAAAACAAAAAACTCCCTTAAATAAAATACCCTCCGTTAAGAAGGGTATTTATCAAAGTAGGTTTGGGTTAATTTGGTTTGGTATTCTTTAAGCTTCATAGGTCCCCCGAAGTTTCGGGGCCGATCTGGGGAGAAACAAAACTTTTAGTTATTCGGTTAAGTTCAAGATATTCCCGATAGCTATCGGAATGTGGTCAATACTGGTACTTAATTACAATGTAAAGGTATTGCTGTTTACCAGTTCTGCTAAATTAATGTTGTGAAGTACGCGCTCTGTGTTGTGAAAAACACGGGTGGTTTGATTTCTTCGATGAACTGCAATGTCGAAGTGAACTACAAGTTAATATTGATCCAAATGTTCAGGATATAGGAAATTGTTATAAGGAAAACGCGTGACATGAATTTCTCGAACTTCATCATATACTCGCTTTCGAAACTCATCTAGATTTTCTTTATTCAAAGCTGAAATAAAGAGCACCCGATCTCCCAGTTTGTCCATCCAGGTTTTTTTCCATTCATCAATGGTGAAATGTTTGCCGGTTCTTTGGGTTGTTAGATCATCTTCATCAATAGTATCATGTTTATATTGGTCGATTTTATTAAAGACCATGATTGTCTTTTTGTCCCCACTTTTGATTTCCCCTAAAATCTTGTTTACAGATTCGATTTGTTCCTCAAATTGCGGATGCGATATATCAATTACATGCAGCAAGAGATCAGCCTCTCGAACTTCATCTAAAGTACTTTTAAAACTCTCGACCAATTGTGTGGGTAATTTTCGAATGAAACCCACTGTATCACTGAGTAGAAAAGGAAGATTTCCAATGACCACTTTTCTTACCGTAGTATCTAAAGTGGCAAAGAGTTTATTTTCGGCGAAAACATCACTTTTGCTTATGACGTTCATTAGTGTTGACTTACCCACATTGGTATACCCAACTAACGCGACGCGTACCAAGGCACCTCGGTTTCCGCGTTGTGTTTCCATTTGTCGGTCTATTTTGGTGAGCTTCTTTTTTAATAAAGCAATACGGTCACGTACAATACGTCTATCGGTTTCAATTTCGGTTTCTCCAGGACCACGCATTCCAATACCTCCTTTTTGTCGTTCCAGGTGCGTCCATAAACCTGTCAATCTGGGTAGGAGAAATTCATATTGTGCCAATTCGACTTGGGTTCTTGCGTAACTGGTTTGCGCACGTTGTGCAAAAATATCAAGGATCAGACTAGTGCGATCAATAATTTTGCAACGCAATTGTTTTTCAATATTTCGTTGTTGAGCGGGAGAGAGTTCATCGTCAAATATTACGGAACCAATATCGTGTTCTTCCACATAGTCCTCTACTTCCTTCATTTTACCGCTTCCAATAAGGGTTTTCGGATTGGGTACATCCATGCGCTGTATAAAACGCTTAAGTACTTCGCCTCCGGCAGTATAGGTCAAGAACTCGAGTTCATCGAGAAATTCATTTACTTTTTCCTCGTTTTGCTCTCGGTTAATGACTCCGATAAGAACTGTTTTTTCGTACGCTATGGATTTTTTTTCTAACATATGTTGGGTGAAAGTGCAAAATTAAACAATAGAACACTAGCTATTTTCGTAAATTTACTTCCGCCCTCAAAAAATTCCATGAAGTTTTCATTTTTCAAGAAAAAGGACAAGGATGTCTATTCGATAGGCTTTTATAATTTGGAAAACCTTTTCGATACTGCCGATGATCACAAAACTTTGGATAATGATTTTACTCCGAGGGGCCCAAAAAAATGGTCGAATAAACGCTACAATCGAAAGTTATACAAGTTGGCCAAGACGATTTCAGAATTGGGAAACAAAGCCACAGCACATTTTCCTGTGTTAATGGGTGTTGCCGAAGTTGAAAACGAGAATGTAATGCAAGACCTAATAGATGCTGAACCCTTACAGGATGTGAATTATGGATTCGTTCACTATGATTCTCCTGATGAACGAGGAATAGATACGGCACTTATATACCACAAAGATTGTTTTGAAGTACTTTACTCAGAACCCATTGCTTTATTGATTTATCAGAAAAATGGAGATAGAGATACTACCCGTGACATTCTATATGTGAAAGGTAAATTGAACGGTGAATTGATTCATGTTTTTGTGAATCATTGGCCTTCTAGAAGAGCTGGCTCGGATGAAACCAGTTTTAAACGGGTTAAAGCTGCCGAAACCATTAGGGAATATATGGCGAATATAGAGTCGGATGAAGCAGATCCGAATTATATAGTTATGGGCGATTTCAATGATGGCCCTGAATCGGAAAGTATAAAAGCACTTATGCATTCAGAGCGTTTGTACAACCCAATGGAAAAATTACTTACACCAGAACGTGGGAGTGCGAACTATAAACGTTCTTGGATGTTATTCGACCAAATTATGGTCTCACACAATTTTTTGAATTATGAAAAAGGCACACACAGCTTTGCACATGCCAATATTTTCGATGAAAATTTTTTAACCGAGTTCAAAGGGAAATATAAAGGAACCCCTTATCGCACGTATGTAGGTCGAAAATACATAGGAGGGTATAGCTGTCTCTTATAAACATCT
>JARFRH010000191.1 GCA_029287355.1 Maribacter sp.
AAAATACGCTCAATAAAGTTTCGTTTTCTAGTAATTAAGGCTAACATAACCGGTTTTGAACTTTCTAGGAGCTCTGCTAATTAATCTGCTACATCGTCACCATAAAGGAGCTCAAAACGGATATTTCGACTACGTATTACTTGTGTTATTTCCGCTTCTAATTGTGAAAATTTTTCTTTTTCTTGTTTTAAATCCGGAAAATTATCACTTACATGGATTACCCTAAGGTTGGCATCATGGTATTTGGTTATTTTTTTGATAAACTCAAGACAGGTTTTGTCCTTTATATGAAAATCTGTTGCAAAGACTATTTCAGCTATAGTGTTAAACGTTGCTTTTTGGGGAATTGCCAAGACTATGGATTTTGGATTGCGAATGGTTTGGGCAGTAAAACTTCCAAATATTTTATTCTCAAGCCCATTCTTACCAATGGTACCCATTACAATCATAAGGGGATCTAAATTTTCCATATATTCTTTAAGAAATAAGGTGCGACCTTGAACTATGTCATATTCACATTTCAGGCCAAAGGTTTCTATTTCTTCTTTCAGTTTTAATAGCTTCTTTTCTGCTTCGCCCTTTAATACGTTGATGGTATTTAAAAGTATATCAGGATTTTCTTCAGCGGCTGTAAGGGAACCGATCTCAACAGCATGTACTATTCTAATTTTACATTTGAGTGCTTTACCCATTGCAATGACATAGGCCATAGCGTTTTTCGCACAATCCGAAAAATCAGTTGGATATACAATTAATTTTGAGTTCATTTTTACGGATTTTTAAATGTTGTTTGTATGAAGAGGTGAAATTTATATCTCTATGGTTCCGATCAAATTCGACATCGTCTTTAACTACAGTTGCGCACTTCCCATTATGGTCTTCAAGAATAATAATAAGTTGTGTCGTTAGCTATCCCAATAACAGCATGCTTTTAGTTTCTGAAATCGTGTAAGGCTAAAATGGGAATAGTGGTATAATACCCTAATTCTATCATCATCGGTCTTCTTCTGGAAAAAATACTGCTAAAGAAACTATGCTTTTTATTAATAAACACCACCATATCAATAGCATGGCTCTCAATAAATGTATTAAGAGCTTCTTGTACATCGATGTTATGTACGATATGAAAAGAGTATTCCAATCCTTCAAAATAATCTTTCAAAAGCGATTGTTTATTAAGTTGGTCTTCATTCAGTTGCTCACCCATGCCTAAGACATGTAAAATACGTATTGCCGCGCCGGTATTTTTTGCGATATCGACCAAATATTGAAATTCTCTTTTTTTATAATGTGTTCTATATCCTGTTGGAAAAACGATTTCCCTTATTTCTTTAAAAGTTGCATTTGCCGGAATGGCTAAAACGGGACAGTTTCTGATTTTTTCCATTGCAAGTACAGTTTGGCTGCCATAGATTTGTTTTCTAGAATCGGTATCGCCTTTGGTACCCATAATGACTATATCGATATCTTGCTTGTCTATTAGGTTTTTCATTATTTCTATTAAAGAACCGCACTCTGAAACCTTAAAAAATCGATGATGCCCTGAATCGTCAACAATCGATAGTCTTTCAACAATATTTGTTAAGCCTGCAATAGATTTTTGTTTCGATTTTTCTATCTCACTTACCGCTGTAAGTTCCATTGTGTAAGCCTCCACATCATAGATGTTTAAGATGTAAAAATCACATACATCCACTTTGTACAAATCAATCGCATATTCAATCGCGTTTTGAGCATTTTTGGAAAAATCTGTCGGTAAAAGAATTCTTCTTTTCATAAGCTGTAATTCAATAATGACGTTCAATATATTTTTTTATCGATGGTTTACAATGATATTAATCATTTAAAGTGTTATTTGTCAATGCTTTATCCGGTAAGACTTCCTGTAATATACTTGCGGCCCATGACCGAACATTAGGTCAATAATCGGTGAATTCTTATGGGTCTTTGTCCAAGCAAGAAGGTCGCTTTCTTCAAGGTTTTTATTGAACTCATCGGCACCGTGGTGGAGGTTTCCCCGAAGGAACTTGAATTTCGTATAACGCAATAGTGGCGTAACACCATCTTCGAGAACTGCTTATATATAAGACTTCATCTTCAATTGCTAAAGAATCACCAAGACGTTCAACGATTGAATGTGAAGTGTCTAGTACCACAAATTCTTGATGCATGTTGAAACGATATCCGGAACCAGGAAAGGTTTTACCTCTTAGTTGCTTGGTACAGGGGGCAATCGCACTTTTTATGTTCGATGCAATTGAGTATCGTATTATAGGATAACGGCCTCTCCATACTGTTCTTTATCCAGTTTAAGTAAAGCTGTGGTCATATTTTTGTTCAGTAGTGCCGAGGCGCAAAACACACCACTCGCGAAAGCGCCTGGAACGCCTGAGGTGGCAATATCCGCTCCGGTTAGAAGCAGTCCGTCGATGGCCGTTTTAGGACGCAAACGATCATCTTTGTATCTTCCGGGAGGGCTGGTCAGGCCATAGGCAGAGCCCTGCTCATGTCCCATATAATGTTCGGCCGTTAAAGGGGTGCCAACTGTAGTATATTCAATCAAATCCTCCAATTGCGGAAATCTGTCTAAAACCGGTTTGAGCAAAGCGGCTTTGAGCTTGCTTTTCATTGCATCATAATCATCGGGGCGCAACTGGCTATTGGTTTCAGCCCACTTTTTGAAAAAACCGTAATTGAGCCATGCACATATCGTCAAAGTGTGGGATGTAGCAGCCCGATCTTTCAAAGAGGGAAAAGTGAGCATGACCGATTTTACCTCCAAACTGTTATCCTTGGCACTTTGCAGTTCTTTAATGCTTTCTGGAAACTTTGTCGCCGAAGAAAACCAATAATTCGAGCCATCGATTCCGGGGATAGTCGAAGGATCGTCTTTCAATCCGGCAAAAAGTTGTGCATAGGAGACAGAATTTTTGTACGCTCTTAAGAGCTCCTTCATGTCAAATGGAATACTTTGCTCGGGCAGCAATTTCGTGAAGGTAGCGCGAATGCCGATTCCTGAAACAATCGTCTTTCCTTTCATAACTTCGCCTGACTCCAGTCTTACCCCGATTGCTTTGTTGTTTGAAGCATTCATGAGGATTTCTTTCACACCTGAATTTGTTCGCAGTAGTCCTCCTTTGTTTTCGATGAAATCCATTAAGGATTCAGAAATTGATGTTGCACCACCGGCCGGATACCAAGCCCCATAGAGATAACTCCCTAGGGTTATCCAATGCGCATAAATCGAACTTTCACTCGGCAGTCCACCGAAAGTTCCCCAAGGTGCGCAAATGGCTGCTTTCAGTTTTTCAGAGCATCCTATCCGCTCAAAATAGCGATCGGTCGATTGTTCGGGCGTTTTCCGAAGAAGGAACCTAAAGAATGGTCTAAGAAGTTTCGCAAGGGGAATCGGCATAAGCTTAGGGGCCCAGACCAAATCCAGTTTCTTTCTAAAACTTAGCAGATCATCGAAATAACGATCAATTTCTCGATGTTCATCGGGGAAGAGTGATTTTAAGTGACTTCTGTATTCTTCAGGTGATGAGGGTACATCCACCTGAAAATCGGGGAAACAATAATGATCGAACACGTCCGGCATCTTCTTCCACCGTAATTGGTTTCCGGTCAAGTACCTGCAACCATGAAAAAAAAGGTTTCCTGGTTCCATTGAACTTAAATAGTGGACCGCAACATCCCAATACCACGATTTTCGTTGAAAACTCTGGGTGTAACCGCCCAATTGGTCGTGTTTTTCCAATACAACTACCTTCATTCCATTATCTGCCAATATAGCGGAGGTAGTGAGGCTACCCACACCTGAACCGATAATGATGGCGTCATATAGTTCTGAATTATGTTGATTTTTCACAATTTCCTCATTTGGTTATTTTTAGCAGCTCTCATTTTCTCTTGCTAACAAGTGTGCTTATCTTATGATATCGGGACATTTCATGATGTATTCATACGGACATGAAGGCCACATTCAAGATGTTTATTCCTCCTCCTAAACCTTGCATTAAACTTAACCGAGCGCCAGCAGGATCCAATACCCTCCTTACAGGTAGTAACCCGTTCATATTTCCGACCTTCACCGCTCATCTTCTCATAAATGTACCTCGGGCAGAAAAGCAAATCAATGATATTCATCATTTGAAGTACGGTTATGAAGAGATGATATATATGCCCATGCCTACGGCGGGCAAACCTACAAGCAGGTGCAAGAAATGGTTTCATAGCAATTCCCAGTGCTTTATCCCTGAAAAATTTCCTCCGGAATAATTTTACTATGACGAAATTATCATTTCGACAGCTTTAATGGGATATATCACCGTGATTTGCTACCCTAATATAAAAATCGCGTTATGCTTAAAAGACATCCTATTCTAAAATGGACCTTGCTTCTTCTTACTAGTCTTATAGTGGTTCTATTCTTTTTCGGTTGGTGGTTCATGAGTTTAATTCCACCAGCGGATACGGATGTGACGGCATCACGAGTTACTGATATTCCATATTTATCCGTTCCTATTCCACCTTTTCGAGGAAAAATCCTTGCTGTAGTGACTAGTGCTGATACAATGGGGGCAAGCGGCAAGGCTACCGGTTATGAATTGACCGAATTAGCCCGTGCCTATTATGTATTCCAAGCCAATGGTTTTGAAGTTGATGTTGCAAGTCCGATGGGAGGAAAACCTGCTGTAATTATTGATGATGAAGATATGGGTGCCTATGACTTCGCTTTTTTAAACGATAGTATTGCTCAATATAAAACAGGTCACACGATACCCTTGGAAAAAGTAATTGCGGCCGATTATGAGGCCGTCTTTTTCGCAGGCGGAAAAGGAGCCATGTTCGATTTTCCAGAAAACAAACACATTCAATCTATTGTTCAAAAGCTTTATGAAACTGATAAAGTGATCGGTGCCGTGTGTCACGGACCTGCTGCGCTGGTAAATGTTAGATTGGATAATGGTCGTCCACTACTTGAAAACAAAATGGTAAGCGGATTTACCAATGAGGAAGAATTGTTATTGATTCCGGAAGCCAAAACCATATTTCCCTTTCTGTTACAAGACAAATTAATGGCACAGGGCGGGCGTTTTGAAAAGGGCACCATGTATTTAGAGCAAATAAGCCATGATAAAAATTTAGTTACCGGTCAAAACCCATGGTCAACTTGGAAACTGGCGGAAACAATGGTGAAGCAAATGGGCTACACACCAAAATATAGGGAAATAACGGCAGAAGAGAATGCCGTGCGGATACTAGAAACGTATGAGAAGCATGGATCTCAAAAGGCGAAAGAATTAATGGCTGAAATGTATAAAGCAAAAAATAAGCCTATTGCGAGAATACTAATAGCAAAGCACAGCGTAATGGCTGTAATGAAAGGAGAACCGGGTCGCTTTTTTGCGCTAGTCGGTTTGACATCCCATGCGAAGCAAATAGCAACAGGTCAGAACCGGTAATGGTCGTTTATTAATTTCGTGAATAACAGCTATGTTTAAATAAAGATGTTATAAATTATCGGTCTGTCAAATCATCTATTTTCAATTAAAGCTAGCAGGTGGACTTTTTAGAGATTCTACTAATTATCGTGAGTAGTGCAGGTCTTCTGCATGGTGTTCTTTTTGCTGCCTATCTCATTGTTTTCAAAAAGAAAAAAACCATAGCGAATCGCTTATTAGGGCTGCTCCTTATTTTTATGGCTTTTCGTATAGGCAAATCCGTGCTATTGAATTTTGGGAATGGATTGGAGCCCATTTTTATTTTTATCGGTTTAGGTTTTTTACTGTTAATCGGACCCTTATTGCGATGGTATGTTTTAGGAATGACACAAGCTGATTTTAAGCTACCGAAATTATTCTATTTTGAACTGATTCCATTTGTAGTGATTTTTATCTCCAGTCTTTTTGTTACCAAAGAATGGTATGAAAACAGTAAAATAGTAATCATTGTTTTTGCGAGCGGGCTTATTTTTATTTATCTGCATTTGGTTTTTTATATCAGCTTGTCATGGCTAATTTTCAAGAGAGTAAAAAAACGGTATCCAAAAGAGTCACAAACAAAATATCAAAAAGCAATTTTAGACTGGTTACCGCTTCTTATAGCGGGCTTTGCTTTCATATGGGCAAGCTACGTTTTGAATATACTCGATAACGCTGTACCCTATGTCATTGGACCAATTGTATATTCCTTGACCATTTATTTTTTAAGCTACAAAGCATTTCAATTAAAAGCGACGGAGCTTGATGGAAATGTGTTCAAGGTGAATGAAGACCACCTTCTATTCGATAGAATCAATGAACTTGTAGTTGGTCATAAATTGTACCGCGAGTCGGATCTATCGCTATCGAAGCTTAGCAAAGAATCAGGAAAGACTACGCAATTAATTTCTTCGGTTATCAATCAATATGCGCGGCGTAACTTTAATGATTATATCAATTATTATCGCATTCAAGACGCAAAAACATTTCTTTCAAACAGCGAAAGCGAAAAATATACGATTTCGTCTATTGCATTTGATATGGGTTTTAGCAGTTTGTCCTCTTTTAATAGCGCTTTCAAAAAATTTGAAGGTATTACACCATCGGCATACCGAAAAGGTCTTTGATGGTATATCGTACGGCATCAAAACAAAAGGTCTCCCAGACCTTTTGTTTTATGAGTGACCTGTTAGCTGTGGAGAGCAGGGGAGGGTAATTCGTGCCGTAGCCATTGCAAGTAGATGGAATAGGCATTTAAAACCCATTTTATGCACTCCGGTAGATCGTAATTAATGGGATTTCCCAACTACACAGAATATCCTACGATTCATACAATCTTTCTTCGCGTCTATGCGTATTACTATTATTTTACCAAACAAATAGTTAATGACTGTAAAACCAAGACCATGAAAACAAAAAGTATCGTTTTTTTAGCAATTTTTTCTTTATTGCTGTTGCTAGGCTCCTGTTCAAAGGAGACCAGGGATGCGGTGGACTGCCTTAGAAACCCGGAAGATTGTTATCTCGATGAGGAAAACGCTCTTGAACTTCAAAGCGCGATTGAGGTAGACTCCATTTCCGCTGTCTCGACATTACCCGTAAAGGATTAAGAAATACAAAAAGGCCAGTTCGACAATGGCAGCCGCATCGTCTTTCTTGATTATTGCTTCAGCCACTGGCTAAACCAATAATACAAAATGTATCATAATGTTCCGCGTTATGCGGCATAAAAAGGTAAGGTCTTGTAGACCTCACCTTTTTTGAGCGGGTCGGTGCGTTGGCTTTATTTGGCACAACACTTTCTTTTTGCCACCGCTGCATCTCGCC
>JARFRH010000196.1 GCA_029287355.1 Maribacter sp.
CAACAACGACGGATACGGTAACTGCCGTTTCCAGGGCATCGGGATTATAATCGCCCAGCATATGCAAACCGAGTAGTTCACAACGGTTTTCTGTAAGGGGCGCGCCAATCAGACCTTTCCCATGCGTGGCCATGAAATTGCCGGTTTCAGGAGTTGCCAATTCGGCCGCGGCGACAAAATCACCTTCATTTTCACGATTTTCATCGTCGACCACTATAATTACTTTGCCCTTACGAATATCAGAAATGGCTTCCTCAATTGTATTGAGTTGTATTTTTTTTTTCATAGATGCTATCATACTGCCGGCTCCTTCTTTTTCTTTTTAAACAATGCTGCGATAAAGTCAAATATACGACCAAAAGCCATGAGACCCTTATCCGCTGTTGCTCTTTTGGTCAAGTAAACACCCAAGGGCAACATAATCAATGTAGGTGTCCATGCCCCTAATATTGGATGCATATTACCTTTGTATGCGTAATTTTCAGCAAATACGCCCAAAAAGTAGTACACTAAAAACAAAATTATCGCGATGACCATTGGTAAACCCAAGCCACCCTTTCGAATGATAGCCCCTAAGGGAGCTCCAACGAAAAATAGAATAATACAGGAGAAGGCCAATGCAAATTTTTCATGGGTTGCGTAGATATGCCTTCTATGTATTTCATAGCGTTTATCGAGTTCGTTTTTTTTGCCTCTGATGGAAGTGAGTACATTAGAGGTTGAGTTCTTTGCCGTATTCATCAGCTGAATTTGTTGCCATTCAGGATAAAGACCAACTATGTTTTCAATAACTTCAGTTCCATTTGCTACCACAATCTTCTTAATTGGGTTCTCAAGGGAAAAAATACTGTCTTTTTTTGATTTTTGGACTTTGGCCACCGTGCTATCTTTAGGGGTAATTATTGCGAAAGCGCCCATTTTGGTTGAAAGTACATTTTTAGAAAACGCCCGTACTATTCTCAGATTATCTTTTTTTAAAGAATCGATATCCTTGGTCAAACGAGAAACGTTCTTCATTTTTTCAGTTCTCGTGTCACGCTCCTCTTCCAAATCCACATTATTAAATTCGGAGAGGTCGATATTCATGGTATAGGTTTCGAAAGTTCCTTTCGCAAAAGGTTGTTTTTGCCTGCCTTGTCCTTTGGTCTGAACATCCTGATAAAGATGCCCATCATTCAATACTAATTGAATAATATCTGACTTATTACCACTGATCAACTCCCCCTTATTCGATTTGATGACTCGATAGTTGATGTTGGTCGGGGTCTTTTGGTGAATAATCACATTCTCTAAAAACCGGTCGTTTTCACCATATTTATTGTCAACCTTGATATTCATGTCCGCACTTTCAAAATCACTAAAAACTCCTTCGGCAATAGCTACCGCTGGCTTTAGTTTGGCAATGTTTCGTCTGAGATTGAATATTTTCTGTTCTGATGCGGGAATGACACTATTAGCAAACCAAAATGTACCAATACCTAGAAAAAAGACAAAGATGATGATACCCAACATAGATCTTTGCAGTGAAATGCCTGAAGCCTTCATCGCCGCGAACTCATAGTTTTCAGCAAAAGTTCCGAAAGTCAAAATGGAGGAAAGCAAGACGGTGAGGGGCAAGACCTTTTCGGTAAGCTCGGGCATCTTGTAGAAAAAGAACTTCCCTATGATCATCATATCGAGCCCTCTACCGGCAAGGTCATCAATAAAAAGCCAAATCGATTGGAAAATGAAGATGAGCATCATAATCGCAAACGAACTGAAGAGATTGAATAAAAATCGCGATAAAATATATCGGTCTAGAATTCTCACATTAGTTCTTTATGATGTAATAGCCGTCGTTTTTGTATTTTGCTTCATCAAAGGTAAATAAGGTTTTTGATAAAGGTTGGTCTGTTTTAAAAGAATTAACAGTAATGGTCGTTGCCGTACCATTTTTGCCAGTTTCGATTATTCTGTAAATATGTTTGGTCTCAATATCAATACCCATTAAAATATTTTTGATTTCAGTATTCGAGTCAATAGGCACTAACTTGACGTACTGTATTTTTCGCCCTTGAACATTTTGTAAAATATCCCAGCTATAGGTATGGCCTTCATTATAAAAGGTCAACATTTTTGAGGGAGTAAAGTTATTTTCATCATCCGATTTATCTTCAATCGTGACTTCTTCATTCTCTGGAACGATCGTATATACCTTACTGCCGTCATACAATTGTTTGGATCCAAAAAGGTCTCCGAGGTATTTATCACCTTGCAAAGTAACCGTCCCACGTGTTTCCGAATTGATATCGGCCTCTGTGTTTTTTAACTCAAATCGAAAATCCACGAAAATGTTCTCATAACCAGATACTTTGGCATATACATCATCAAGTAAGGCCTTTGCTTTATCGGAGTTTTGAGCACTCAAACAAGTCGATGCTACTATCGCAATTGTTAAAAATAAATACTTCTTCATGTTTTATTATTTTATTTCATTGTTCAAAAGTTGGTCTAATGCCACCAAATCAGGTACTAAAACCTGTCGGGCTTTGCTACCTTCGAATGGACCTACGATACCTGCCGCTTCTAGTTGATCCACGATGCGACCTGCACGGTTATAACCTAACTTCAATTTTCTTTGGATCAGCGAAGCGGAACCTTGCTGCGCCGTTACGATAACTTCAGCAGCATCACGGAACAAAGCATCGCGATCCGCTATATCATAATCAATACCTGTGCCAGAATCTTCACCTACATATTCAGGAAGCATGTGCGCACTTGGATATGCTCTTTGTGAACCGATAAAGTCGGTTATTTTAGCTACCTCGGGGGTGTCAACAAAAGCACATTGAATACGTGTCACTTCGTTACCTTGGGTGAAAAGCATGTCACCTCGGCCAATTAATTGATCGGCTCCTTGTGCATCCAGAATCGTTCTAGAATCAATTTTTGAAGTTACACGAAACGCAATACGTGCTGGAAAGTTAGCCTTGATGATCCCCGTAATAACATTGACCGAGGGGCGTTGTGTCGCAATAATCAAATGAATACCTATGGCTCTTGCTAATTGCGCTAAACGCGCTATTGGAGTTTCTACTTCCTTGCCCGCAGTCATGATTAAATCGGCAAATTCGTCAATGACCAAAACGATATATGGCAAAAACATATGTCCGTCATTCGGATTCAATTTTCGCGCTTTGAACTTGGTGTTGTATTCCTTGATATTTCGGACCATCGCTGTTTTCAAGAGTTCATATCGATTGTCCATTTCGATGCAAAGAGAGTTCAGCGTATGAATCACTTTAGTATTGTCGGTTATAATCGCATCTTCTGAATCAGGGAGCTTTGCCAAAAAGTGACGTTCGATTTTATTAAAAAGTGTCAATTCCACCTTTTTGGGGTCAATCAAAACGAATTTAACTTCTGCAGGATGTTTTTTATACAACAAAGAGGTAAGTACGGCATTCAATCCCACGGATTTACCTTGCCCGGTTGCCCCAGCCATTAAAAGGTGCGGCATTTTAGCCAGGTCGACGACGAAAGTCTCATTGCTAATCGTTTTTCCAAAAGCAATAGGAAGCTGCATTTCAGCTTTTTGAAATTTACTAGAAGCGATTACCGAACGCATGGAGACAATGGTAGCATTTTTATTAGGAACCTCAATACCAATAGTTCCCTTACCTGGGATCGGGGCGATGATACGGATACCCAAAGCTGCCAATGATAAAGCGATATCATCTTCAAGGTTCTTGATTTTGGAGATTCGTACCCCGGCTTCAGGAACGATTTCATATAAGGTGACTGTAGGCCCGATTGTGGCTTTAATCTGAGCAATACCTATTTTATAATTTTTAAGCGTATTAACGATTTTGTTCTTATTCTCCTCTAGTTCCTCTTGATTAATAGTAATTCCGCCAGTTACTCCATGCTGATCTAACAGTTCCATAGTTGGGAATTTGTAATTACCCAATTCCAAAGTTGGGTCGAATTCCCCGAAATCATCGACCAATTTATCGGCAATATTGTCGATTTCTTCCTTTTCTTCTACCACTTTTTCGACTTCCATGGTCAACTCTTCTTGCTGCTCTTCTTTAGAAGTAGTGATCTCCATTTTTTCCAAGGCCGCTACTGCCGGTTCTTTTTCCAAAGGGGGAATGTCTTCTTTATGGGTATAGGTGTCAATAACAATGGGGGTCTCATCTTCGGTGTCTAAAGTTATTGAGGTGCCCACATTGGTTGTATTTCCTTTGAACCCCGCTTTTAGATCTGATGACTTCTTTTCAAAATAACTGCCAATTCCCTCTGGGGAAAAATTGAAAAGTCGGACCATAATCAAAATCAATCCGAAAATCAAAAGCAGCATAACGCCTATTTTACCTGTGTAGTCTTGCAGAAAATCATTCATTTCAAATCCGACAAGTCCTCCTAAAAGCGGTTGTGTGTAGGCGAAAAAGCCCAAGGCGATGGAAATCCAAATCATAAAAACCAATCCCCATATCCATTTTTTTAGCATTCCCTTTTGTTCCAATCCCAAGAACATGTACAGTCCGCTTAAACAGAGTAAAACCGGAAGGCTTAGTGTAGCAATTCCGAATCCTTTGTAGACAAAAAAGTGACTTACCGAAGCCCCGAATTTGTTCAATAGGTTTTTAGCTTCTTCGTTTCTATCGTGAAACTCGGTAAGTAGACTTTGGTCGTCTTGCCAATTGAAATAAAAAGAGACAAAAGAAAAGAATAGCGCAATGCTGAAAAGCATCAAAAGGCTTCCCAGTATGATTTTATTTTGCTTGGATAATTTATAAGACCTTGGTTTTTTGGTAGGTTTCGCCTTGGTCTTTTTAACCTTCTTTGCCATTCATTGGTAGATTCTGGGGGTAAAAATACAAATTTCGAGTCGAAGGGGATTCGATTTGACCTTCAAAAAATCTTTGGTAGATAAATGATAAATCCAATAATGGTGGCCGCTATGGAAACCAACATCACCGCTCCTGCGGAAACGTCTTTAATGACACCAATTTTTTTGTCGAATTCCGGTTGAATATAGTCGGCCATTTTTTCGATAGCCGTATTTAGACCTTCCACGCCCATGATAACGGAAATGGTCAGGATTTGAATAATCCATTCCGTATTTGAAATATCGAAAAAGAAACCCGCTGCGGTCATGATGATGGCAATAAAAACCTGCACCTGAATACTCGCTTCAGTACGAATTAAAAGGAGGGCCCCACGTAATGCGAAGCCCACACTTTTGACTCTGTTTTTTATGAAAGATTCCTTAGGCATCCTTTAAAGCTGCTAAAGCTGTTTCATAGTTTGGTTCGTCAATAATTTCCGGAACTTGCTCGGTGTAGATCACTTTTCCATTTTCATCCAGAACTACAATGGCTCTAGAATGTAAACTTTGTAATGGGCCATCGGTGATTTCTACCTGATATGTTTTACCAAAACTCCCGTTCCTGAAATCGGATAACATTTCCACATTTTCGATTCCCTCAGCGCCACAAAAACGACCTTGAGCAAAGGGTAGATCTTTTGAGATACATAATATCACCGTGTTTTCCAATGCTGCTGCATCTTTATTAAATTGACGAACAGATTGTGCACAAGTACCTGTATCAATGCTCGGAAAAATGTTCATGACCACTTTTTTGCCCGTGTAATCACCAAGTGAAGTTGCGGATAAATCCCCCTTTGTTAATGTGAAATCCTGTGCGCTGCTTCCTGTTTCAGGTAGACTGCCAAGTGTGTGTGTCGTATTTCCCTTTAGTGTTATCGTAGCCATTTTTTTGGATTTTAGTGAATCACGAAATTAAAAAAATATATACGACTATGTTCAAGTAAACAAAAAAATTAAGATTCCGTTACTGCAGCTGAAGTAAGTTGCCTGATTTTGATTCCTAAACCAGCAAAAATCAAGGTCATAATCGGACTGAGCCAATTGAAAATCGCAAAGAACATATAGTCTAATACACTAACACCGAGAACACCACTGTGATAGGCACCACAGGTATTCCAAGGAATCAAAACGGAGGTTACCGTGCCTGAATCTTCCAAAGTTCTACTCAAGTTTTCAGGGGCCAGACCTCTATCGGCATATGCTTTTGCAAACATTTTACCCGGGACAACAATTGCTAAATATTGGTCGGAAGCCGTAACGTTCAACGCAAGGCAGCTGCCCACAGTACTTGCAAAAAGCCCAAATGTTGTTTTTGCCATACCCAATAATGATTTGGTAATTCTTGAAAGTGCACCGATACCATCCATAATACCCCCAAAAACCATGGCGCAGACAATCAACCAAATGGTTCCGAGCATACCCGCCATACCTTTGGCCGAGAATAAATCGCTTAATGCAGCATTATCCGAAGCAACGGAAGTCTTTATAGTAATTGCGTTTAATATTCCTTTATATCCGGATTCAAAATTCAACGCTTGGCTACCGCCAATGGCTGCGACTACTTCAGGTTGAAAAATAAGAGCGAAAGCAGCCCCCAGAAGTGTTCCGATTAGAAGTGCCAACAGCGGTGGTGCTTTTTTTACGATGAGGAATATGACAGCAGCCGGAACCAAGAAGAGCCAAGGTGTGATTTTGAAACTCTTTTCAATGGAAGCCAAAATAGCCTCGGTATCGGCCGTACCGCTAGTGTCTATTGTGAAGCCCAAGATGATAAAGACAGTCAGTGTTACCAATATAGTAGGCACGGTTGTTATGGTCATATACTTGATGTGACTGAACAATTCGCCTCCTGCCATTGCGGGTGCCAAATTCGTGGTATCACTTAAAGGAGATAATTTATCGCCAAAATAGGCACCTGATAAAACCGCACCGGCCGTCATGCCTAAAGAAATACCCAAGGCATCTCCAATGCCTATCAAGGCTATGCCTACTGTAGCTGAAGTCGTCCATGAACTGCCCGTTGCGATTGAAATTATGGCACAAATAATAACACAAGCCGCCAAAAATATGGTAGGATTGAGAATTTGTAGGCCATAATAAATCATAGAAGGAATGATACCACTTATCAGCCAGGTACCGGATAAAGCCCCGACCATCAGGAGGATGAGTAAGGCCCCAGTGGTGGATTTTACATTTTCGGCCACTTCGGCCATCATTTGTTTATACGAAACTTTGTTAAAAAATCCGACTATAGCGGCAACAGCTCCACCTAAGAGTAAAATGAATTGGTTCGATCCGCTAAGGGCGTCATCACCGAAAACAAATACATTATACGCCAACATGGCAACGAGAACAAAAACAGGAAGCAAAGCTTCCCAAATATTCAGTTCTATGTTTTCAACAATATGTTCGTCTTCGCGATATTTGTTCTTCTTTTTTTGGTCCGCCATGTTGCATTTGATTGGTTCTCGTGTAATATTACGATTTTGCCAACCCCTGTGCAAGCCCCTCCGAAATGTACTAGGCCGAGACCGGATTTGGTTCAATTCCCAATCGTACCATGCAATCTTTCATCATTTTGTAAGTGCGCTCAATATCATGGTCGAGGCCTATGGAGAAACGTATGAGTCCGTTTGAAAGCCCCATTGCCGCTTGTTCTTCCAATGGGATTTCAGAAGAAGTAGAACTACCGGGAGCACTGAACAAGGTCTTGTAGAAACCGAGACTAACGGCCAGATACCCTAATTTCTCAGTCTGCATAAGCTCCATGAAGGCGTTGGCATTTTCAAGTGAACCGACATCCATGGTGATCAATCCACCGAAACCGTATTCGTTATGCATTTGTTTTTTCATTGTTTCGTGACCTGAGTGGGACTTAAGCCCTGGATATGCCACCCGAAAACCGTATTCCTCAAATTTTTGCGCTAAGAATAAGGCATTTTGACTATGTTTTTGCATGCGAATATGCAAGGTTCGCATATTTTTTAAGATCGATGCCGCTCTAAGACTATCCAAGGTACTTCCCATAAGCATTCCAGCGCCATTATTGACATCCTTCAAGCTCAAACAGAAGTCAGTAGTTCCACAAACAGCACCAGCAACACAATCACTCGTGCCGTTTATGAATTTGGTCAGACTGTGTATAACCACATCCGCGCCCAAATTAGCGGGAGCAATCGATAAGGGTGAGAAGGTATTATCCACTACCAATGGAATACCGTATTTTTTTGCCAATGTGGCTAGCGCTTCGATATCGGCTACTTCCAATAAGGGATTACTAACCGATTCGCAGTAAATCACCTTAGTTCTTGAATTAATGGATGCTTCCACTGATTCCAATGAAGTGATATCAATAAAGGAAGTTTCAACAGCAAATTTTTTGACGAAGTTTTTGAGGAAAGCGTAGGTGCCTCCGTAGATGGTTCTGCTACTTACGATATGGTCACCTGCATCGCAGAGCTGCATGATGACGGAGCTAATAGCGCCCATTCCACTAGCATAGACATTGGCCGTTTCGGTACCTTCCAGGGCGGCAAGTGCTTCCCCCAGGTAGAGATTGGAAGGGGAGGAGTGACGACTGTACAAATAACAACCCTCGGTGTTTCCCTCGAAAGTGTCAAACATGGTTTTGGCCGATAAAAAGGTATAGGTAGAAGAATCGGATATGGAAGGGTTGATTCCCCCGAATTCTCCGAAATACTGTAAATCTTGTAGTTGATTGGTGGCTTTTTTGCTCATGATACTTGGGTTTTGTATACTAAAATTAAAATTGAATAGTGTAATAAACAATATAAAAGCACTTAATTAGTTTTTAAATCTATAATTTTATATTTATTTAGGTAAATATTCATTTAAGCTATCATAATTTTTTTAAAACCGAAAAAATGCCATGTTAAAACTTGATGAAACAGATATCAAACTTCTGGCCTTATTGCAGGGGAATTGCAAACAAACCACAGCCGCATATGCACATCGGTTAAATCTATCTACAACAGCGGTTTATGAACGAATTAAACGTTTGGAGAAAACAAAAGTGATTGCTGGTTATGTGGCCTTAATCGACAAGAAAAAAGTAAATAAAGCCTTTACCGTGCTTTGTCATGTTAAACTGAGTCAACATATCAAAGAATACGTATTAAAATTTGAACGGGAAGTTCTAAAACTGGATGAGGTTGTTGAATGTTATCACATTAGCGGCGATTATGACTATATTTTAAAGATTCATGTAGGCGATATGGAGGCATACCGCGATTTCATGGTCACTAAACTTACGGCTATCAATAATATTGGGAGTACCCAAAGCTCCTTCGTAATCAACGAAGTAAAGCATACCACAGCTATTCGTCTTTGAGCTAGTTATTTAACACCAAAAAGTTGTAAAAGAAATGCCGAGGCCCTAAATTAATGCCAACATTCTCTTCATAAACAACCAGACCATGAATAGAAATACGTTTTTACGAATTACAGGTAATGGCGGACTAATTTTAGCCGCAACTCCTCTAGTGGGCTTTTCTGTGAAAGAAAACGAACAACTTGATAAAAAAGTGGTACAAGAATTCGTGGGGGCTTCACATGGTAAAATGGATGTTGTAAAAACACTTTTAGAAGAACATCCAACATTGATAAATGCTGCGCATGATTGGAAAAGCGGAGATTTTGAAACCGGGCTAGGTGCCGCTAGTCATGTGGGATATAAGGAGCTTGCGCAATACCTATTGGAAAAAGGGGCCCAAGCGAATATTTTTACAGCGTGTCTTTTTGGCAAGATGGATATTGTGAAACCGATGCTTACGGCTTTTCCGAATACCCTTTATGCCAAAGGGCCTCACGGGTTCACCTTGTTGCACCACGCTGAGAAGGGAGGGGATGAGTCTCTCGAAGTCAAGGAATTTTTAGAATCCTTAGGAGCGACAGAAATGAAAATCGCACTATATTAAAATTAAAATGTCGACGAAGAGCAGCTACAAGTACATTATATTGGCGAGCCTCTTAGGCGAAATCTCCTTAATACTGCTTACTACAATAGCCCAAGAAATGCTTTTTGATGGCATCCGTTTTGCCACTTCTTCTAATCTTGAACTGATTTTCGGAGGACTTGCTACTTTTCTTGTGGCAGTAATAGCTGGTATAATAGCTGCTGCCATTGTGAAAGCCAGCACCTTGATTCCACATACTATTATCTCCATACTGACTTTTATCGAGATGACGTACTTGATGATTTCGGGTAAATTGGACGATCCCATTTGGTTTGATGTTTTATCGGGATTTTCACTGATTCTAGGTATTTGGCTGGGCTATTTTATCGTAAAAAAGTATCTCCAGTCCAAAGGTATTTGAACATTCATTCCACGTTGCCCAAAGGCAAAAACATTCGTACTTTTGTGTCTCATTTTTGATTCAATATTTCAATACAACAATAGATATGACGCAATACGATGTAGCCATTATCGGTTCTGGTCCCGGAGGATATGTAGCAGCCATTCGCTGTGCCCAATTGGGAATGAAAACCGCAATAATCGAAAAATATGCAACCCTTGGAGGTACTTGTCTTAACGTTGGATGCATCCCGTCAAAAGCCTTGCTGGACTCTTCACACCACTATGAGGATGCCGTGAAGCATTTTCAAGAACATGGTATTGAAATTCCAGGAGCGATAAAAGTGAATCTAGAGAAAATGATTGCCCGTAAGCAAGGGGTGGTCGATATGACCACCAAGGGAATTCAGTTCTTGATGGATAAGAATAAAATTGAAGTTTTTGAGGGATTGGGAAGCTTTAAAGATGCGACTCACGTAACGATCAAAAAAAATGACGGTAAATCGGAAACCATAGCGGCTAAGAATATCATTATCGCTACCGGATCAAAGCCATCTACCTTGCCTTTTATCGAACTGGATAAAGAGCGGATTATTACTTCTACGGAAGCGCTAAAGCTCAAGGAAATTCCCAAGCACTTGATTGTAATTGGTGGGGGAGTTATTGGTTTGGAACTCGGGCAAGTGTATAAAAGATTAGGAGCTGAGGTTACCGTCGTGGAATACATGGACAGAATAATCCCAACTATGGATGCTGCGCTTTCCAAAGAGTTGATGAAGACGATGAAAAAGCAGAAAGCGAAATTCGCGCTTTCACACAAGGTGAAATCTGTAGAAAGAAAAGGGAAAGAGGTCACCGTCAAGGCGGATAATAAAAAAGGAGAGGAAGTTACGTTTACCGGCGATTATGTTTTAGTGGCCGTAGGTAGAAGTGCCTATACTGAAGGATTGAACCTTGAAGCTGCTGGAGTGAAACTAGAAGAAAGAGGAAGAATAGCGGTGAACGAGCATCTGCAAACGAATATTTCGAATATTTACGCCATTGGTGATGTCATCAAAGGCGCTATGTTAGCGCACAAAGCCGAAGAAGAAGGAACCTTAGTTGCTGAAATCATGGCAGGACAAAAACCACATATCGACTACAACTTGATTCCCGGTGTAGTATATACTTGGCCAGAAGTGGCAGCAGTCGGGAAAACAGAAGAGGAGTTAAAGGAAGCAGGAGTCGAATATAAAGTAGGTCAGTTTCCGATGCGTGCTTTAGGCCGGGCAAGAGCGAGTATGGATATCGACGGATTTGTGAAAATCCTAGCCGATAAAAAGACGGATGAAGTTTTGGGTGTTCATATGATCGGTGCCCGTTGTGCCGATTTGATTACCGAAGCGGTTACGGCCATGGAATTCCGTGCCTCTGCAGAAGATATCGCGCGTATGAGCCATGCACACCCGACCTATGCTGAAGCGGTCAAGGAAGCTGCCCTAGCAGCTACCGCGGATAGGGCGTTGCATGTTTAAGATCTCGAGCATGACAAGAATTGAAAAAGCCGTCGAATGAAGGCTTTTTCAATTCTTATGAGATCCATCGCAATAGGGTGGGTTATTTGTTTTCTTGCAAGTACATAGATAGGCTTCCTTACTTTCTTCACACGTGAATTTAAGTGGGGGTGTTGCATTTTCAGCCCTATGGGCACCATTACAAAAAGGTTGCGTTTCGCTATGTCCGCAGGTGCACCAGGCATATTTCTTGCCTTCTTCTAAATCAACTGCAATTGGGGAGAATTGTGTATCGCTCATTTTTTTCTAAGTTTTGAAGCTACAAATTAGTCAAAACTTACGTCAATACGATACAAGAGGCCTAATTCTTAACCGGTCCAAATAACTTGAGTAAAAGTAATTTTGTTTTCGAAAGAGAGGCACGTAAAAAAGGTTCCTTAGCGGACCAAGTGCTTTGAAAAGCATTTTTAATAGCTCCTTTAATCGAAACCTTGTGTTTTTCATAAAGCAATGCCGTAAAAGAACAAACAATCATAAACACAATAGCCCCGATGATGGCCACTGCAGGGGAAAGGGAGTGGTGGAAAAATCGATAAAGTCCAAATCCGGTTAAACTTCCATAGAGCATAATGAAATGAATAACGTAAATCGAAAGTGTACTTTGACCGATTTTCAAGAACGTCGAATTGGTCAGCCAATTTCGAATGAGCATAAAAATGGCAAAGGCCACAAAAACATCACCCAATCGTATGAATAGATAATTATTAAAGGAAATGGCTTCGAATAATTGAATGCCTGTAAGCTCAAACACGAATACAAAGAGATCTGACGAGAGAACAATTAATAAGGCCCCTATTGCTACTGACAATCCTATTGCCCATTGATATAGGTATTGATGTCCTTTATATTTGGTGAACAAAAAGGAGACAAATGCACCAAAAGAGGTGTACCCCAACCAGGGAATAATAGTGAAAACGGAGCCGTTCGTTCGCGTGAAGTAGTTGGCAAAAGCGTCTGGAAGGGCACTAAAAGTGGTTGAACCATATACCGGTTCGAAAATGAAAAGCAAGAGGGTAATTGCAACCAATACGATTGGAAATAGTATTGACTTTTTGCCATATGTCAACAAATAGATTCCTATGATGCCTAAAATTGATAGGCCAATACAGTGCAAAACATCAACAAAAAAAAACGAATCATAAAGTTTTCCTTGAAGCAACCCCCCTAGATTCAGGCGTAAGAGATATCCAATGGCGAGCAATTCCACACCCCGTTTGATTCCTTTTTTAACACGAGGGTTCTCAAATCCCGTTTGTGGCACTCGCAACAGGAGGTAGGTGAAAATAAATCCGGAAACCGTAAAGAACACCGGGGCCGTCATCCCTCTGAAATATTTCCAAAGCGCATAACCAGTATTCGTGTTATCGCGAAAGGTATTGTCTAAAAGTCCATCGACAAAATGGCCTTGTAACATCATGAGAATGGCCCATGCGCGTAGGGCATCGATAAAATAGAGTCTGGTACTTTTTATTTCCAAAACGAATAATTGACTTTTAACCCTATATACTTGCTATACAGGAGTTTTGGTTGTTTTGCTTGGCAAAATTAGCTAAAATAGTCGCAGAAAAGCGGTATTTACGGTATTTTCGTCAAACGAACTTTTAAAACGTATTTATGGCAACAATATTGGCCTTTGCAGGCAGCAATTCAAGTACTTCGGTAAATTTCAAATTGGTTCGGTTCACCACCGCTCAATTGGAGGGGCATAGGGTGCAGCTCCTGAATCTGGCAAACTTTCCGTTCCCCATGTATAGTGAAGATTATGAAAAGGAACATGGCTTTTTAAATTCGTTAATTGAATTAAAGAATGATATTCAAAGTGCTGACGGTATCGTTATTTCCGTAAACGAGCACAATGGAAATCCATCGGCTTATTTTAAAAACCTTATCGATTGGTTATCAAGACTTGATCGCGATTTTATTCGAGACAGCAAGGTTTTATTAATGTCCACTTCCCCAGGAAAGAGAGGGGGAATAGGGGCTCATGAACTGGTCGATAAAACACTTTCAAGATTTGGAGCGGAAATTTTGAGTACGTTTACCTTGCCTTCATTCTATGATAATTTTGATACGGAAAAAGGAATTACCGATGATGAATTATCGAAACAACACCAGAGCGCAATAGCCACTTTTTTGTCTAATATCTAGGTTTGTTGAGGAAGGAGACATGTTATCAGGTTCATGATATTTCAGCATTCAAGAGGCAGCTGCTTAATTGGTCGCAACAGTACCAAGAAGTGGTATGGTTAGACAGCAATGACTACTCGGAAAAATACGGTTCTTTTGATGCGGTATTGGCTGTGGATGCTCTAACTGCAGTTGTTACAGATGCTCAAAATGGTTTCCAAGACCTTCGTGAATACCAAAAAGAAACGAAAGACTGGGTTTTTGGCTATTTGTCTTATGACCTTAAAAATGATGTGGAGGACTTGTCGTCTCGAAACTTTGACGGACTTGATTTTCCGGACCTTTATTTTTTTCAGCCTAAGAAAATCATTTCCATTTCTGGTGATACGGCCATATTTAATTACCTTAATATGGTCGATGACGAAATCGAAACGGATTTCAATACAATTCTGGAATTAAATAAAGCCGCCGTAATTCCGAAATCAACAGTAGACCCTATTCGCATTCGAATGCGGATTTTTAAGGATGAATATTTCAAGCAGGTGAACACGATGCTGGCGCTTATTCATCGCGGAGATATTTACGAAGCCAATTTTTGTCAGGAATTTTATGTTGAGGAAACGGAAATTGATGCTTTTCAGACCTATCAACGCTTGAATCAAATTTCAAAAGCCCCTTTTGCGGCCTTTTTAAAGTTGAGGGATAAATTCTTAGTATCTGCTTCCCCCGAGCGCTATTTGAAGAAAATTGGGAGCAAAGTGTTATCCCAGCCTATTAAAGGTACCGCCCCACGTTCATTGGATCCTAATGAAGATGAAAACTTGATACGCGCTCTTCAGAAAGATGAAAAAGAAAGGGCGGAGAATATTATGATTGTCGATTTAGTGCGTAATGACCTATCTAAAAGTGCACTGAAAGGCTCTGTGCAGGTCGAAGAACTTTGTAAAGTATATTCTTTTGAGCAAGTCCATCAAATGATATCAACGATAAGTGCCGTGGTTTCCGAGAATGAAAATCCTGTTGATATTTTAAAAGAAACGTTCCCCATGGGATCTATGACTGGGGCTCCAAAGGTATCTGCGATGAAAATTATTGAGGAATTGGAGTCTTTTAAGCGTGGTCTCTATAGTGGGGCAGTAGGCTATTTTACGCCTACTGGGGATTTTGATTTCAATGTTGTCATTCGCAGCATCCTTTACAATGCCACAAAAAGATACGTATCTTTCTCTGTAGGGAGCGCTATTACGGCGAAGGCTATTCCAGAAAAGGAATATGAAGAATGCCTTTTAAAGGCCAAAGCGATGCGAGAGGTACTTGAGGCTGCCACAAATCAATAATTCATGGAATTTCAGGAAGACAAGATTTATACTGATGGGGGTAAGATTTTCACTAGGAATATAGCGCCCAAAAGCATGAAAGGCGTAGTGGTGCTCGTTCACGGTATTGGCGAACATTCGGGCAGATATATCGATAGCGTCATACCAACACTTTTAAATGGTTCATTGGCGGTAGTCACCTATGATAATGTAGGGCATGGTAAGTCGGGTGGAAAACGCGGCCATTGCCCCAGTTATGGTGCCTTGATGGGTATTTTAAAACGTGTTATGGAAAGGGCCATTGCCCTATATGGCGATGTGCCACTCTTCCTTTATGGTCACAGCATGGGCGGTAATCTTGTGTTAAACTATGCCTTACGAAATAATTTGAGGATAGCGGGTATCGTGGCCACGAGTCCCTATTTAAGATTGGCCTTCAAACCGCCCAAATGGAAAATGTTCTTAGGCAGGCTTATGTTGCGATCATTTCCAATGGTGACATTACCTTCAGGGCTCGACGCAAAAGGAATATCAAGAATTCCCGAAGCGGTAGAGAACTACAGTAATGACCCACTAGTGCATGATATGGTGAGCCCTATGTATTCCTTTCCTGTAATGGAAGCTGGCGAGTGGGCTATTGGCAATGCCTCAAAATTAGAAACCCCAACGTTTTTGTTGCATGGTACAGCTGACCCGATAATCGATTATAAGGCTACCGAAGAATTTCACCGAAACAGTCATAAAACCGAGCTAAAACTCTTTGAAGGGGGATTTCATGAACTCCATCATGATAGTTGCCAAGAAGCATTATTGTTGTCCCTTGGTAACTGGTTAAAACAGCAAATAGTTTGATACCTTTGTCAAGTGTTAGCCAAATTCGAAAAACATATTGAAATCAACTTTCCTGGGCTCCTGACCAGACCTTTTCTTTTGGCCTGTAGCGGGGGATTGGACAGTGTGGTTTTAACTCATTTATGTCAACAATCCCAAATGGATTTCGCTCTTGCCCATTGCAATTTCAATTTGCGTGGAGAAGAGAGTGACCTGTCTCTTATACACATC
>JARFRH010000214.1 GCA_029287355.1 Maribacter sp.
AACTGAACGTGATCTAAGTAGTAAAAGAGAGAGGATTATCAATGTTGTCGAAGTCTAAAGCTTCACCGTGTATACTAACCTTAATTCTCTCTTTTGTTCTTTCTGATTATTACATCAATTTAAAGAGAATCAAACTTAAGAAGTGTATAAACCATTAAAACGGTTCATACACAAGACCGTTGTGTGTAATTTAAGATATCCTTGAAAACAAAGTGATTTTACCGAAGAATAAATACCTAAAAACAAGAGATTTTATATTGACAAATGCGAGAATGATTGAAAGGCGTTTATTTGAGTTTCATTTTGCAAATGGAGATATAAAAGGTGTTTTTCACGCAGTATACGCTTACCGAAATCCTGACGGTGGCTTTGGACATGGAATGGAGCCTGATACAGCATCACCTGAAAGTCAACCACTTTTTAGCATTATGGCACTTGAAACACTCGATGAAGTTGGTTATCTGACCAAAGAAATCATTCTAAATGACTTTATGCCCTATTTTGAAAGTATAACAACAGAAAAAGGGGGGATTCCGTGGATGTTTAGACCCAAAAGCACCTATCCTTGTGAAGAACATTTTAAAACAATTAAAGAATGGGGTGCTTTAAGCACTACTGCTCCACTTCTTGGAATTTTGGAAAAATATAAGATTGATATTCCTTGGATGAAAAAAGCAGAACAGTTTGTTTGGAATGAATTTGAGAGAATAAAAGATAAACATATTTTTTGCTATTTATGTGTACCAAGATGGTTAACGTTTTTAAAGTATACTAAAAGTCAAGAGAAGGCTAAAAAAACAATTAACGACTTAAAGAATTGGATAGTTGCTGATGGAGTACTTTGCAAAGATAAATCGGATGATGGTTGGGGACTTTATGGGAAACCGCACAGTTTGAGTTATGTTCCATACCCTGATAACATTTTGAATCCTATCTTTTCTAAAGAAACCATTGAATCGGATATAGAAGGATTAATTAACAGACAGAAAGATGATGGGCGATGGGATACTTGGTACGGAATTAGTGAAGGAACAAAGTTGGAATGGGCTGGTATACAAACATTGGAGACATTAATGATCTTGAAAAATTATGATAGAATTGAAAAGTAAAACTACGCACCTAGCGGTTGAAATATCCTTTCTTGTGCGATTTCCTCAAGTCCTTTTTTAGGGTTAGTTTTTCTACAACAAATTGAAGTAGAGAGAATTTTTCTCCAGAATAGCTTTATGGACTATCCGGTTCATAAAGAAGGTGAAGTTTTCCATTAATATTGAACCCGCTTTTTGTCAAAAACCTCCAATTGGGAAAACCTGTTGTGTGAGCCAAACACATTCTTGGGGTAATTCTTTCACATCTCTTATCTTCCTTTAAATCGTTGTAACCTCTCCAATCGCGATTAAACTCATATTCTGTAAGTGGTTTTTCAAGGTAATTCTGAAGAGGCGTATCAAGATTTATTTTGCCTTCTTCTACCAACTGCATAACTAAAACAGCAAATACAGCTTTGCTCAGCGAAGCTCCATAAAAAATAGAATTACTGTTTAAAGTATCTTTAGTGCTCCAGTCTCTATAACCAAAGGCCTCTTGATATACGGATTCGTTATTATTTAGAATTGATACTGCTAACCCGTTTACTTCGCCTGATTCCATCAGGGATTTTATTTTTAAAGTCAGTTGCTCTTTTTCAATTTCAGAGCCATCAATTTTCTGAAAAGTAGGTTCATCAGAACATCCAATAAGCATAAGAATGAAAAGCAGGACGAATATTCTCACAGTTTGTTTTAATTGCGGTTACTAAGATACTATACCATTCAAATCAAGCTCCAAGCTTCGATTTTAAACAATCCCTTTTACTAAACTTTTGCTGCAAATAGTGAACCGAATGGAATTGAGGTAACTGCTTTCTTCCGAGTATATGGGCTGACCATAATAGGGTAAACCAATGAGTTCTTCACCACAGGGAACATCAAAATCAGCTTCACTTAAAACGCACAGCGGTTTTTTATTGATATATTAGTGATACTATAATCGCAAATCAATCGTCATGAAATCAAACTCTCGAAGAAAATTTATAAAGAAAAGTGCCCTTGCCAGTTCAATTTTCATTGTTCCCCGTCATGTTCTTGGGGGTAATGGGTATACCGCACCGAGTGACAAGCTGAACATCGCCGGCATTGGGGTCGGGGGCAGGGGCGCATCTGTACTCAAAGGTTGCGAAAGCGAAAACATAGTTGCCCTTTGCGATGTTGATTTCAGTTATGCGTCCAAGACTTTCAAAAGATACCCGGACGCCAAAGTCTATAAGGATTACAGGGTGATGCTCGACAATCAAAATGACATAGATGCCGTGGTCATTGGAACCCCGGACCATACCCATGCGGTTATAACGATGCTTGCCATGGGCAAGGGAAAACATGTGTACTGTGAAAAGCCCCTTGCACATACCGTTTTCGAAACAAGGACAATAACAGAGGCCGCCAAAAAGTACAACATTCAAACCCAAATGGGCAACCAAGGACGCTCTTCGGATGAAATACGGGATTTGAAAGAATGGCTCGAAGATGGTGCAATCGGCGATGTTACCGAGATATATGCCTGGACCGACAGACCACGTGGTGGGAAACCCTGGTCGCACTTTGATGTTAAGGCAATGTCAAAGGAAACGCCCGAAATTCCCGATACCATGGATTGGGACCTATGGTTGGGACCGGTCAGGCATAGGCCTTACCATCCCGATTACCATCCCTCCAAATGGAGAGCTTGGTTGGATTTCGGGACCGGTGCCATGGGAGACATGGGTTGCCACATTCTAGACCCTTCTTTTTATGCTTTGGATTTAGGCGCACCAAGTGAGGTTCAGGCCACTTCGACCCATTGGTTGCCCGAGGTGTCTTCACAAACCTATCCTTTAGCTTCAATCGTACGGATGAATTTCCCTGAACGGGGCAGCAAACCCCCTGTAAAACTCACCTGGTCGGATGGAAGAATCTTACCACCGGTTCCCAAAGAGTTTGCAAAAGGGCAGAAATTCAGTCCAAGTGGTGCCATGTTGATCGGAACGGACGGAATTATGATCCACGGTTCCCATGGAGCACGTGACTTGACCATTTTACCCAATAAAAAAATGCAGGCTTATAACAAACCCGAGAAAACCATTACCAGGGTCCCCATGACCAAAGAGGGGCAATGGGGGCACCAAAACGATTGGATAAGGGCCTGTAAAGAGGGTAAGACATCATGTTCCTCTTTTGACTACGGTGGACCATTGACCGAAATGGCCTTATTGGGGATGATCGCCATTCAAGTTAAAGACCAACGCCTGGAATGGGATTCCAAGAACCTTAGGTTTACCAACAATGAAGACGCGAACAAACTTTTGCATATCGAATACCGTAAGGGTTGGAGTTTGTAGAATCCTTGGCTAATTATTGCTATTATGAAAACTAATATCCCTATTACTTTCATGGAAATATTTTTAGTTAATTGTATTTTATAACTGTTACAAATCATATCTAATTCGAGAGTATTAGTATTTGCTTATTATAAGTCCGTGCTAAATTATCCTTTAATTGAACTTTAGAGAACTGGACTAAGGCTTTTCATAGGAGGTTTTGTTGTGCCTTTGCCTTATTTTTTTCCTGTTGTGTCAAGTTGTTTGTAATTTCCTAAAACTGCAAAAAACAAAGTTCTGAATGGTGTCGAACGGTGTCTTATGGTCAACCGTTATGCACTTGATTTTTTCAAAAAACATTTTCAGTCGATGGGTCATTGACGTTTCAGAATATTGCTTGATTTCTATTCCGCTACATTTTTTTGGTCCGTGTTCAGAAAATGTCCCGATTACCAAAACACCTGTTGGGTTTATATTTTCTCGAGCCGTTTGTAAATATTTTGAAATTTCCTGTTCGTGGGTCAAAAAGTGGAATGCAGCACGGTCGTGCCAAAAGTCATATTTCTCTGTCGGCTTGAAAGTCGCTGCATCCGCAACTATCCATTTCACGTATTTTGCTTTGTCGCCAAGTCTTTTTTTTGCTTTTTTAATGGCTGCCGTAGAAATGTCGAGAACTGAAATGTCTTGATAACCAAGGTCAAGTAAATGGTCAACTAAAAAACTGTCGCCACCGCCAATGTCAATCACTTTTGCAGTTGTCGGCACGTTGAATTGCTTTAAGAAGTCCAACGAAGTTTCTGGTGTTGGCTGAAACCAACTAACGTCTTTCAGATCCTTTGTCTGATAGATGTTTTCCCAATGTTTTTTGCGGTCAAAGTTCTCCATTTTCTTCTGTCGTCTTTTTAGGTGAGGCACAATAATGGGAAATCATCATTGATGATTTCCTGCTTATAAGACCAAGTTAAAATTAATAAATAAGTGATCCTTTATTTGAACATTGGTTTTAGCTCTGTTTTGTATTCGGTTTGATTTCAAAATTACTGTTCAAATGAAATTTCCAATCATCTGTAAACTCCAAATAGAATTTTCCATCGATTGTAGTAAATATGGTTCCTTCAACACTTGCAATATAAAACTCTTCCCAACTATTAATGAAGTCGCATGTCCTAATTTTAATAATTGGGTCATTATAGTCCAACCAAGTAAATAAAAATTCAGATTTCGATAAATCACTTTTATTTAGCCAGTCGGTAATTTCCATTTCGTTATCTATATCATCAAAGAAAAACCGATAGTGCTTTTTCGCTTTATTACAGTCTACAGATGAATGGTCTTCATTCCAATATTCTCCAGCATTGCTAATCCCAAGTTTAGTTAGGAATCGATTAAAACCACCATCTTTTCCATAAATTCCTGTTGATTCCAAGAAAGTCAGATGATCGTGTAGAAAATGTTCATTATTATCAAAAATGTTCCTCCTTAATTTGAATTTTGGTTTCAGTTTAGTTCTCTGTTGTGTTCAGTCATTTTTCGCTTCTTCAGAAAGAATGGGGAAGTATAGAAAAAAAATTTATCTACAATGTTGTGCCGAAAGAATTAGTCACCTTAATGTCTGAAAATTAATTTGTCTTTGGCGCAGGGTTGATTTGAAATGATCGGGGTTTTGATTCCATGTCCTTTAAGAAGGATCGAAATAATTCTTTGTGCTTTTCGGCATTGCTCGCAAAGTCATCAATGATCATGCGCATTTGAGTATGTCTCCCTTCTCCGGCTTTTAAATTTTCACCGAACAAAGACAAATAGAGGCTACGATGTCCGGCCACGTCATCATTTTCAGCATCTCCTTTATAAGTAGCCCCTACTGCATAAACATCTTCCGGGCGTCCCATAAGTATGGCATCTACTTTATTTTTACTGAAGAAAGCGAGAGGCATTGCGTATCGCCTACCTATTGCCATCCTCCAAAACCAGCGTCCTTTCTGGTGACGACCATCGGTTAGCAGGTTCGCACCTGCTTCGTCGCGAGGAAAGAAGGGCCAGATTCCATGGATCATCGGTTGATCTATCAGCCGGATTTGTTCCGCTTCAATCGCACCAAACTCTTCCTTGGCCACGTAAACACCAGACTCAAATCCGGGTGCCATATAGGCCGATAACAGGATTTCGAATCCCGGATAGTTGGTAAGTGTTTCTACCCACATATCCATATCAATGATGTTCGGTTGCCTAAATGTAAATTTGACTTTCACTTTTACCTGTCTCCGAATTGTTGGCATCCATGTAAAAGTGATACCGTCTTCTGTTGGTTCTAATGAGGGTTCTTCAACGCGCAATTCGGTGAGGTATCCGCCCTCGATCAGTACTCGGAAAAAATTCAACATACCTGTTCCAGCCATGTGGTCTCCATCAGGACTAATCTTCAGTCCTGTTGGTTTATGTATCACGTTACTAAAATGATGGCTTTTACCATGCTCCTTATTTATGTCACAATTAAGAGTACCTGAGATACGTTCCATAGAAAACTCCAACTCCTTTTTTTCTGGATTCCAAGTGCAAATTGACTGACTTTTAAGGTTTAATGAAACAATTAGCAAAAGAGCTAACAAGATTTGGCCTCTATTTATTTTGTAGTAAATCATACCTACTGATTTTTTAATTTTTTCAAAAGCTTCTGACTTTTATGCAGTACGACGGATAGGGTCTGCTTAATTCCTCAAATGAAATGTAAGTTTCCCTTTAATTCGTAGTTTATACAAGTTAACTAAAATTTCATTTTAATTTCTGTGTATATATGATCCTTTATTTGAACTTTGTTTGTGTTGAATTATTTTAAAATTGATTCACCATAAAAATCCGTGAATGATTTTCTCCAAGCCTGAGGAAAAGGTTGTTTTTTTAATTCCTCCATATCATATGCCATTAATAACGATTTAGAGATCGCCACAATTCGTTCATGTTTTTTGCTATAGATTTTTCCTTGACATAGTACTCTATCTTCTAATAATTAGATAATATCCAACATAATGACGACGCTATCTAGGTAGGTCACTGGAAAGATATATTTACAATCGAGCCAAGCCGGAATAGGTACTATCTTCTTAAACTCAAAATCGCCTTCTTGCATTTTTTGAAACATCTCAATGCGCGCTGCTTCTATCCACCGTAAAAAATAGTATTGTTGACGTGTTTTGCAGCATCCATGTCACCCCACTGTACTGGAAGTTCAAGAGTTACCTAACTATTGGAAGTGTTATCTTTCATTCTATCACTTATTTGAACTTTCAATTATTCTCAAGAATCACATCTCCATTATTTACTATAGCTTAAGAGTACTGAATGTATTCCATAGACGATGGATTTCGAAGTTACCAAAAAGATCCAAGAATCGTGCATGAAGTTAACGTACACCATCCTTAATGAACCTAAAGTGTCATAAGGAGATATTCCCCCAAGCCTCATCTATCATTTGTTCTAATCCATATTCTGGCCTCCATCCAAGTAAAAATTTTGCTTTATTGTTATCAAGCCAGGTAGAATGGTATTTCGTTTTCATCTTTACCGATTTAATCTTACAAGTTTTTAAAAGATAATCGGCTGCTTTCCCATAATTAAATGGCTCGTCCATGGATATATTGAAGGTTTGCTGTCTTGCCTCGATGTGATCCAAAGAGATGCATATAGCGGATACAAGGTCGTTCAGATGCACAATATTCCTTTTCATTGGGTTTCCATTTGCATCGAGCATGAGAGGAATGATATTCATTTTTTGATATTCCAACGCGGTTTGTGCCTTAACCATTTTGTGCCATACAGGTACACCAAATACCTGTTCCCCAAATGTAAGGTGCTTCTTTAAATCTTCCCCTTGCATTAACCAAGGGGCTCGAAGACAGGTACCATCAAGGTTGTATTGCACGTAATATTGTTGCAGCATAGTTTCCTCAAGCACTTTTGACAATGCATAACATCCAGGATATGCGGCATGGGCCTGCTGCTCATTGATCGGGTTTTTGTACGGATAAAAATAATGTCCCAAGGATGCATCCCCACCAATCAATATAAAGCGTTTGAAACCACTGGTATTCCTACAACTTTCCAATAGCCAGAATAATCCTTTTATTGCAACATCCATAATTGTTTCAGAATCTTCCTTAGGGGTGGCCAAGTGGACCACATGAGTGATATCCTCCATGGCCTTTTGTACAGTCGGCCTGTCGGATATTGAACCATGGATAACCTCCAAACGGTTATTGGGGGTTAAACTGCGCTTATGACATAAGGCTCTTATGGTTCCTTTTTGTTTTGGGTCACCAAAAAAGGCGTTAATAAAAGCCTCTCCTACCTTTCCGGTGGCTCCAGTAACCAGGATTTTTTTTTCAATCGCTTTCATACTTATTTGCTATTGTTTATCGGAACGTTCTGCTCTTCAAAGTTTCCATTTACAGAACCTATCAACAATAGGTTCGATGGTTGCGTCCAAGTTCTTTATTCAAGGTGTATGTCTTCAAACGGAGAGATAGTTTAACCGTGCAAAAAGGAACTTTTAAGTAATTCTGCATTATCATTTTGATAATGGTATGAGCACTACACGTCTAAAAAAGATTTCAGCTGCTTCAGATTGTATTTGGATGCGTCCTTTAGAAGGCTTTACATTGGTTGCTTTATTTACCAAGGTCCCGTTAAGAAAAATAGTGATTTCATCACCTTTGACCTCACATTCCAAAAGGTTCCATTCCCCCACTGGTTTTTCAACATCGTTTATGCCCCTAAAATCGATCACATCCCTCCAATTTGGGTCACGGCCAAACCAGTTGATTCGATTTTCATTTATTGTCACCTTACGGCCGTTAGGTTGAAAAACAAATGAACTTTCCTGTTTTTTCTTTGCCACGGCACATGTAATTTCGAATTTATCACTCCCATCGCCCACCACTATAAAATCGCCGGTACCTCCTTCAATTATTTGGCATTCTATGGAGGTCATCCATATTCCCTGCTTATTACCATCCTCTCCTTGTGAGTGCAATAAAATACCAGAGTCTCTTGCATTTTCCAGCCTAGGTGCGTGAGTTGCCATACCCCATTTAAATTCTGTGATAAGCCTATAATCTTTATATTCTTTATCAGTAGTAATACACCCCCATTCTTCTCCAGAAATCCGTATCATCCCATCCTGGACCGTAAAGACTTTCTTTGGGTCATTGTCGCGGCCACGATTTTGAAGAAAAGTATACCATCCGTCTAAATTTTCCCCATTAAATAATTCTATATGAGCATTTTTCACAACGCTATCCCTATAAGTTGACTGTTGGTTATCTTGTGCAAAAGATATGGCGCAGTTGCTAAAAATCGCAAAAATCAATATTAAAGTTGATTGTTTCATATGTTGAACATTTATGGTTTTAACTTCTTAATACAAGTAGTTAAGCGTTAGGGAAAATTAGATGACCACATACGGTTATAACGCATATGCCTAAAAGAAATGTCAATCTTTATAAGTGGCACTAAAACTATCCTTTATTTGAACTTTTACTTCTTAAGAATTTGGAAGGCATTTAAAAAGAGAACCATAGCCTGTCTCGATATAAAAAGTCTTTCGTTAATACTCTTACGCCCTTTGATCCCTAATCAACTTACTTATCTCGGCACCAATATTCAAAAGATTAACCACTTCTTCTTCATTAAAATTGTAGGGAATAGGTTTTGCCACACCCAATGTACCATATAAGACGCCATCTAGCATCATCGGAACAGCAATCGAACCTTCTACCTTGGTTTCCTTGGCAGCAGGTCGAGCCACTCCTGAATCATCCGTTTGTAGATTACACATTTCGACTGGTTGGCGACGTTCAGCTGCAATGCCGGCCATGCCTTTTCCTATAGGGATCTCTGATAACTTAGGGATTAGAAACTCAGGAATGCCCTGATGTGCCTCCAACTTTAAAAGTGTTGTATGCGGCTCTAGGAAATGAATTGTTCCCGTGGTACAATCGAAACAAGAAAGAATAGTGGAGAGAACCCTTTGCCAGCTGAGTGAAGGTTGGTTAAGAGCGACATATATGCTATCTTGTTTTAATCTGTCTTGTTGATCCATAATTCATATTTTTTTTTCCGATGCATTTACCAATCCTTTATTTGAACTTTAGAGAACTGGACTAAGGCTTTTCATAGGAGGTTTCGTTGCCAGTTGTTATTTTTTTCGATAGACCCTTAAATTATAAAAAATTCAAATTCATCATGAGGTAAATGCTCAATGATTGTCAATTCGTGTTTTGTTATGTCCGAAATACCCCGTTCATCTCCTTCAAAAACCAGTAATTACCCGTTTGTCTTTCGTTTTTCTAGAAGTCCAGGAGCAAGTTTGTCAATTGGCACATTGTATTTTGGTTCTTTAAATTTGAATTTCAACACTTTTTCATCTTTATCATAAGTCCACGTACCTGTTTCGCAATCCTCAGGACAGTTATACTCCACATATGTTCCATCTTCCTTGATCTCAATGCTTGGCCGTTCAACAAATTCCGTTGCTGTAATCGAATCACTAACTTTTATTTTCCTTTCCTGAATGGCTTTAGTTTTTTTTGAATCCATTAGCCTGTCAAATTCCCAAACTCCTACTATCCATTTACTAATAGTTTTTGCTGATTTGGTGGTTTTGGCTTGGTTTACCAGTTTCTCTTTGGTCTCTTGGACTTGACAGTAGCTAAAAGTCGAGATTAATATAAAAAGTAAAATGAAGCTTTTCATAACTAGCGGCAAAGTACAGATACCGCATCAAGGTACTATATTTCTATTTTAAAAGTACTTCTATCGTTGATTTAACGATCGTTTATTTGAACTTTGTACTTAAATCCGCAGAAACGGTAGAATGCCCTTTCAATGATGAATTTAACTGCGCTATAAGACCGACTACATTTCCTCCATGACCTCTCTTAACTGTATAGTGACCTTGGTCATCACTTTGAAACAAAACAATACAGTTCAGAGAAAATCATTTAACTTTATGAAAGCACTCTCTTAAATTTTAAACCAAAAAATTTGACGACATACAGATAACCTATTGGGCCTATATTAATGAGGTCACTATTGCCGCCGGGACGGACTTTACAAGGACAGTAAAGAGGATACAAGATGAGATTCGGTTTCTTGTACAATCTGGACTTACTGAAATTGACGCCATCAAAGCAGCAACCTTGAATAATGCCATGGTAATTGGAATTGATAACACTCATGGATCAGTTTCAATTGGTAAGCAAGCAGATTTAATTATTCTAACCAAAAATCCATTAGAAAATATTGAAAACATAAGAAGTGTAAAAATGGTTTATAAAGACGGGAAGCGGTATTCGACTAAAAAGTAAATTAAAACGTACGCCAACAACATGTATAATTAATTGCTAGGGTGTTCAAAGAGTGTCTCGAAAATCCTAGCGGATTCCCTAACGCCTACCCTTTTTTGTTATCTTAGTCGCTTAGGCAACTAACCATACACAAACCGTCAGACTGCGCAAAAACCTATTTAGAATAAGGCGATATTCGGAGGGGTATCTGAGAAAAAAATCAAATACTGGATTCTCAGAGACTGGAATTAAGTTAATGCGCAGACTCCCGTTGTGTGTAATTAAAAAACCAATCAATTATGAAACGAAAATTTGAAGAAGTCATAACAAACGAAGAAGATTTTCGCGAGATTATGGGGCACCCAAGTGAATTGGTCACAAAGAAAACTATAGACTATATTGATGAAAATTGCCAATTATTTATTGAACAATCACCTTTCATAGTAATTTCTTCATCAGATAAAAATGGAAATTTTGATGCCTCTCCCAAGGGTGACCCTCCTGGATTTGTCAAAGTATTAGATAACAAAACTCTTGCAATTCCAGACCGTTTAGGAAATAGAAGAGCTGATACATTTATGAATATATTACAAAACCCAAAAGTGGGTTTGATTTTTCTAATTCCTGGTATAAAAGAAACTTTACGTGTTAGTGGCGAAGCTCAAATTGTTACTGACAAAAAAATACTTGAACTACTTGCTCACAAGGATAGACTTCCAAATTTAGCAATGATTGTCCACGTAGAGGAGGCGTTTCTCCATTGTGCTAAATGTATTATAAGATCTAAATTATGGAAGAATGTAGATTTGAACGCTGAACGGAAAGCTCCAACATTGGCGAAATCTATGGTTGACCACGGAAAACTAGATAAGTCTTATGAAGAAATGGATGAAATAATTAAAAACGATGAAAATACACGGTTATATTAAAAACCACACACAACATTGGTAACCGTTACACAAGCCTCTGATTGGCCATATAATGGATTAAAATGAGCCCTTTTGCGGGGCTTTTTTCTTATACGTTCAGAATTGGAAGGTCAATTTTCGAGGCTTTTTACAAGTACCGAATGGTTTTTGAATGGCACTTTTTAGCAAAGTGGACAAAGCAAGTTGTCCTACCCCACTTTTCACCCGTTTCTTTTGGAATTTCAGGTACTTCTTCAGGTTGTAGGCGTTCGCCGAGAGGTGCATCACCTTGTTGGCCTGTGCGATTCCTATGGTATTTATCTTCCGCAGCCCCATGAACTGGGTCAGGGTGCCGGAAACGGGTTCCACGGTGCTTTGCCGCTTGCCCTTCATGTACCTGCCCTGTGGACTCTCCACCCTTGCTATGTTGCGTTCGTATTCCTCACGGTAATAGGTAACGCTGAACTTCTTCTCCTGTGCCGACT
>JARFRH010000276.1 GCA_029287355.1 Maribacter sp.
CGGAACCCCGGCTACTTATACGCCAAAAATAACAATGAAGAAACCAATCCTCTTGAACCCAATGAACAAGAGTAAGATAAGTCAAAAGTGAGTTAAGCGTACGCGTAAATATTTTTGTATTTCGTACTTCTTACTTCACACTTTTTTTATTACCAGAGTCCGCTTATCTCCTTCTTGACAAAGGCCAAAGCTGTTGCCGAAGGATTCTGCTTATCCATAGTTTCTGTCAAAACATCTTCACGCAGTTTATGTGCAGAATCCGTTTCACTCATTGCCGCTTTCCGGATCATTTGTACCGTGGCACTTTTAGCAGCCTTAATAATGTTCCAACACTCATCGGTCAAATAAATTTGCTGGGAAAGATTATGTTCGAATTCGTTTTCAATATTCTTTATCAGTAACTTTTCATAAGCATCCTTATCCGCTGATTTCGGAGCCACTCTCACTTCCAAACTAGGAATCGAAATCCGTTCTAAGAATAAGGCCATGCGCTCATAGGCTTGCAGTCGTATGGGCAAGGTAGTCGTTTGGGTATCTTTATGTAGTAAATATCTTCTTCTTCCTTCTTCGTTATTGGTATGCATTCTGAAGAAATAAAAGGCGATTGCGCCCGTTACGACGGTCGGTAAGAAGTAAGCAAGTAATTGAAAAATCTGGTCTCCGGTCATTTCTTTGGTATTTGGTTATAGGAAATAAAACGGCGAATAATTTGAAAAAGTATGTTCAATGCCTATTCTTCATATTATCCTTAACCATCTTGTAAAATTCATCAAACTTCGGATGGATTTTAATAACTACTCCTTCTTTTAAATTACCATCCTTACCCAAAGCTGTAATTCGTTCAGGAGCGATAGACAGGCCTTGTAATGCAATACTCACCGCTGTTGCTTGTTGCGCGGGAAGATCTAGATTCCCTGTCATGCTTAAGCCTTCAATAGTAACTGCCATCTGAGGGTTGGCGACCAATATTTGGCCTATTTTTTGAACCCATGGTTCAGCCTCAGCAGTAAGAGTTGATGCCGTATCGCTACCAAAAAGGGCGGTCAAGCCTGAAGAAATAATCACCATACCATTCGATACGCCTATTTTCGCGCTTTCACCTAAGGTCTGTTTGGCGTTGGTCAACACCACAAGTGCAGTAGAGTCGTTACTGGCTATCGCGTCATTTATCCCTTTTAATTGCCGCTCCTTTGCATTAAGACTTTCCATGGCCTTATTAAAGTTGCTTGAATTCTTGGAAGAAACTGCGGTAAAACTGGTCAGACTTTTTAACAAGGTTGCATTGGCATCCTGTAATTCGGTGACTTGCGACTTGTAGGATTCCGATTCGGTTTGCGCTATCTTTTCTTTTTTTCTGGCATCCGTTACTTCCGAGTTTAAAGAATCCAGTTGCATTTTCAAGGTGGCTATTTCTTCAAATAGTTCACTTTTCTTTTGTGATTGTAGGTTCGCTACACAGCATAAAATTAATGCCAGAGAGAGGAATTTTATTTTCATGGATTGTCTTTTTGGGAATCAAAATTCTAGATTTCAAGCGTAAAAATATACTATTTCACTGATTCAGTGAAATTCTTTCCACCAAGGTGTCGGCAATCATAAAGTTCTTGCATGCCTTTAAAATCTACCATGGTTTTATTATATCCATAGGTAGTTCTTAGATTTCTGATCAAATCGATGTCATCAACATTCACCTGAACATCTTGCATCGTAAACTGACAAGGGTGCTCATAGCCAGCTGCATGCGTGATTTCAATGAACTCTTTTCTGAAAGACTTGAAATATTGTGCGAGACGATTTGATTTTAGGGGGATGTTAATTCCACCTTGTCGCCATTTACTTTGTGTCGCAATTCCTGTAGGACATTTATTGGTATGGCACACTTGCGCTTGTATACAACCAATGCTCATCATGGCCTCCCGTGCCACATTAATACAATCCACCCCCATTGCAAATGCCATTGCCGCTTTTGCCGGAAATCCTAGCTTTCCACTTCCCACAAAAACAATACGTTGGGTTAAGTTCCGCTCTTGAAACAGTTTGTATAGCGATGAAAAGCCATATACCCACGGCAGTGAAACATGGTCTGCAAATGATGGCGGAGCTGCACCGGATCCCCCTTCACCACCATCCACGGTTATGAAATCTGGACCCTTGCCAGTGTCGACCATGATATCCGCTAATTCTTGCCATTGATCTAATTTTCCGATGGCGCCTTTAATTCCTACAGGTAGGCCTGTTTCTTGAGCAATGGTCTCAATTAATTGCATTAACTCGGTTACAGTAGTAAATGCCTTGTGTGTTGATGGGGAGAGGACATCTCTTCCAGCTTCGACCCCTCGAATCTCCGCAATCTCTTTGGTGATTTTTGCGCCAGGGAGTACGCCTCCTTTTCCAGGTTTTGCGCCTTGGGAAAGTTTGATTTCAATAGCTTTGATACAAGGATTGTCGGTAATGAGCTTTTTTAATTTTTCTACGGATAAATTCCCTTCTGGTGAACGCACCCCAAAGTAGCCGGTTCCAAAATGAAAAATCACATCTCCACCTTGCTTATGGTACGGGGAGAGTCCTCCTTCTCCTGTATTGTGATAGGCGTCCGACTTCGCCACGCCCTTATTCATTGCTTCGACTGCCGCAGCTGATAACGAACCAAAACTCATGGCAGAAACATTGATAACAGAAGCTGGTCGATAGGGCCTTTTACGCTTGTTGTACCCTCCCATTACCTTAGCACATGGAATGAAATCTTTATGAACACTATTCGGATGGTTTTCAGGAGTTTTAAATGCCATCATCTGATTTTTAATAAAAATGTGCTGATGGGCATAAATATCTCGGTCGGTACCGAAACCTTCATAATTGTTTTCCCGTTTCGCAGAGGCATAAATCCAAGTGCGTTCAATACGGTTAAAAGGTAATTCTTCGCGATTGTTCGCAACAAAATATTGCCTCATTTCAGGTCCAATACTTTCCAACCAATACCGCAAATGACCTACTAGAGGGTAATTATGCGAAATAGTATGTGCCTTTTGAAAGAAAATATCGCGTATGGCGACGAGTAATAGGAATAGTAAAATGTAGGCCCACCATGGAACACTATATAGCGTATTTAGAATTGCTTGCATATAAAATTTACAAAATTCAGAATATGGGTATCAACCATTTATGGCAACCTTGAAACTACAGATTATGCTGGGGAATATTATTACTCACCCTTTACCGGGTTTCCAAGTACAGGTGTCAAATCGCTGTTCAAATAATCCAAACTCATTTCGGTCAAAGTTTTTACCCCAAGTATCAATCCGCTATCATCGATTTTAAAATCAGGTGTGTGATGTGGAAAAGATTCTGTATTGCCTGGAGTCATTCCCCCTAAGAAAAAGAAAAACCCTGGGGCCTCTTTCTGAAAATAGGAGAAATCTTCGGCTCCCGTAATTGCTTTTGTAGTTTGCACATTTTCCTTACCTGCTACTCTTCGCATGGTGGGTAACATCTGATCGACTAAAGCGGGTTCATTATAGGTTATGTCTGTAGCATCTTTTATTACGCAGGTCGCTGTGCCTCCGTATGCCTGGGCAATAGTCTCAACCATTTCAACCATACGTTTGTTCAGTTTGTCTTTCATGCCGTAGTCCAAAGTCCGAATCGTACCAATCATTTCGGCGCTTTCGGGTATGATATTGAAACGCACACCACTGGTGATTTTACCTACGGTAATTACAGCTGCTTCTTGAGTAAGCTCTGTTTCTCTACTAATAATCGTTTGCAGTCCGTCTATGATTTTCGCACTTATCAAAATGGGGTCCACACCAGACCAAGGCTGAGATCCGTGGCTTTGCTTTCCTTTTACATTGATGGTAAAACTCTGTGCTGCGGCCATTGTTCCACCAGATTTATAGCGAATGACCCCTACCGGCGTCTGAGAGTTGATATGTAATCCGAAAATGGCATCGACTTTTGGGTTTTCCATAACCCCTTCTTTTACCATGAGTAAAGCTCCTCCTTCTTCACCCGGTGGTGGTCCTTCCTCTGAAGGTTGAAAAATGAATTTGATCGTACCTTTGATCTTATTTTTGTTTTTTGCAAGCACTTCGGCCACGCCCATTAGAATTGCAGTATGTGTATCGTGTCCGCAGGCATGCATCACGGGTACCTCATTTCCCATAAATTCGCCCATAACGGTAGATTTGTATGGTAAGTCATTTCGTTCCGGAACGGGCAGTGCATCGATATCAGCTCTCAAAGCAACAACTTTCCCGGGTTGTTCACCCTTCAGTAAACCGACAACACCGGTATAGGCTACCCCTGTTTTTACTTCTATGCCGAGCGACTCAAGATGCTTCGCTATTTTTTCCGCTGTTTTGAATTCTCTATTGCCTAGTTCGGGGTTTTGATGAATATCCCTTCGCCATTCGACTACTTTGCCTTCTATTGCAGTATAGTCTTTTTGTAGATCTGGGCCTTGCGCGATGGCAAAGCATCCAGAGAATAGCATAGTCGCTATGAGTACCTTTTTCATTTGAGTGTATTTAAAATTTGATTAGTCTATAATTTTCGTTTTGTAATTGAATCAAAGCGGTCATTGCCGAAAGGGATAATTGTACTCCGTCGATAAGTTCTTCTCTGGGATAACCACGAGAAACCGAAGATTGCCCACAGAAGATAATTTCTCCCCCAGCATCTTGTAGTGCCTTAATCAAATCGCTATTTGGATTTTTTGTACCAAATCTTTTTTGGTATACGGCATCGGTAATCACATCTTTTGACGCTTTATTATGCACCACCAAAGCAACTTTCAAGTTTTCGGGCGGAACACCACTTTGGGCATGCATGTTCAAAAACCGAGCAGCGGTTTCAATACTCGCATTTACTGCCTCATGGCTTTCCGGACTATTCATGATATCGAATACGGCTTTGTACGTTTTAGTGGTATCCACTTTAAAATCTGGATTTTCAATGGCCCATACGGCTCCAAAATTTTTAACGATAGGTCCTGTTGACTTGTCTTGAGCCGCTAATACTATGGGCAATACAAACGCAAAAAGAAGTAGTGAAAGGTATTTAGTTTTCATTCGGTAAAATTCTAGCTCTAAATATATTCAAATTCGGTATAACCCTAGTCTAATGTTCATAATTATTGAGGTCAAGTTTTTTTGATAACCGTTATTATAGCTAAATTCACGTTCCAATAAAATGGCAAGGATTGAAGAATTTCATAGATGACCTTAATGCTGCGCAAAAAGCGCCTGTTCTCCATAAAGATGGGCCTTTGATGGTCATTGCCGGTGCTGGCTCCGGTAAGACGCGCGTACTTACATACCGAATTGCTCATTTAATGGCTCAGGGTGTTGACCCATTCAACATACTTGCGCTTACTTTCACGAACAAAGCAGCGCGCGAAATGAAAAAGCGTATTGCTGAAATTGTGGGGGTATCGGAAGCGAAAAATCTTTGGATGGGGACGTTTCATTCGGTCTTTGCAAAACTACTTCGATATGATGGGGATAAGTTGGGCTTTCCGAGTAATTATACTATTTATGATACGCAAGATTCACAACGATTGATTGCTTCCATCATAAAAGAAATGGGGTTGGATAAAGACATCTATAAGTATAAACAGGTTCAGAATCGCATATCTTCCTATAAGAACAGTTTGATTACCGTGAAGGCTTATTTCAATGACCCTGAACTGATTGAGGCCGATGCTATGTCAAAACGCCCTAGAATGGGGGATATTTATCAAAATTATGTAGACCGTTGTTTTAAGGCCGGCGCGATGGATTTTGATGATTTATTACTTCGAACGAATGAACTTTTGAACCGTTTTCCTGATGTATTGGCAAAATATCAGGATCGCTTCAGGTATATTTTAGTCGACGAGTACCAAGATACCAATCACTCACAATATTTAATTGTAAAGGCTTTGTCGGATCGATACCAAAACATTTGTGTGGTGGGTGATGATGCGCAGAGTATTTATTCCTTTCGCGGGGCGAACATCAGCAACATCTTGAATTTCCAAAAAGACTATGATGATGTGGGGATGTATCGTTTGGAGCAAAACTATCGCTCGACAAAGAACATTGTCAATGCCGCTAATTCAATTATCGCCAAGAATAAGAACCAGCTAGAAAAGGTGGTCTGGACGGCAAATGATGAAGGGGCATCAATCAAAATTCATCGAAGTCCAACGGATGCCGAAGAAGGACGTTATGTCGCGGGTTCTATTTGGGATAATCGTATGCAACAGCAAATGCGCAATGGTGAGTTCGCCGTGCTGTATCGTACCAATTCGCAATCAAGGTCTATCGAAGATGCGCTGCGAAAACGCGATATACCCTATCGGATTTATGGGGGTTTGTCATTTTATCAACGCAAAGAAATCAAAGATGTTCTCTCGTATCTTCGATTGGTAATCAATCCGAAAGATGAAGAGGCCCTAAAGCGGATCATCAATTTTCCTGCAAGGGGAATTGGCACCACCACTATAGATAAACTTGTGGTTGCTGCGAATCATTACGGCAGATCCATTTTTGAAGTAATCGAAAATTTGGATAGGATTGATTTGAAAATCAATGCCGGTACCAAACGTAAACTCCAAGATTTCGTTACCATGATCAAGAGTTTTCAAATTATGAATGAAAGCGCCGATGCTTTTGTATTGGCAGAGCATGTTTGCAAGAAAACGGGCATACTATTGGAGTTCAAGAAAGATGGTACTCCCGAAGGAATTGCCCGAATGGAGAATATTGAGGAATTGCTTAACGGTATTCAAGATTTTGTAGAGGGTCAAAAAGAACTGGATGAGGCAACGGGAAGTATTACCGAATTTTTGGAGGATGTTGCCTTGGCAACGGACTTAGATAAAGATACCGGAGATGATGACCGTGTGGCCCTGATGACAATTCACTTGGCGAAAGGGTTGGAATTTCCTTATGTTTATATTGTTGGAATGGAAGAAGACCTTTTTCCATCCGCGATGAGTATGAGTACTCGAAGCGAGTTGGAAGAGGAACGAAGGTTGTTTTATGTTGCCTTGACCCGAGCGGAAAAACAGGCCTATTTAACCTATACTCAAAACCGCTACCGCTGGGGAAAACTTATTGATGCGGAACCAAGCCGTTTTCTTGAAGAGATCGACGAACAATATGTGGAAAACCTCACTCCAATTGACAATGCGGCGTATCGCTACAAGCCACTTGTCGATGCCGATATTTTTGGTGAAGTTGATAAGAGCACACTTCGACAAGCGAAGCCAAAAAATGGCACACCACCACTGGTTGGTAAACCCAATGAGAACCAATTACGCAAACTTCGAAAGTTGAAGCCACAGCTTGCTTCTCCCGTAGGAAATACCAATACCATTGACCCAAATTTGGCAGAAGGCGCCATCGTCAATCATACTAGATTCGGTCGGGGAAAGGTGCTGAAAATAGAAGGAATGGGTAACGACAAGAAAGCCGAGATACAATTTGAAAAAGGCGACATAAAGAAATTATTGTTACGCTTTGCCAAACTGGAAGTATTATGAATAAAGTGCACGTTTTGAAAAATTCGCATCAAGCTCAAAGAAAAGGAATTATGAAAAGATCTAGTTTACTGCTATTAACGACATGCTACTTACTCTTTGGTTGTTCTAACTCAGATAGCCAAGAACTGCAAATTGACAGGGAAAATGTGGACATCACACAAGAAGAACCTCCGGTTGTGAGCGATCCGGATGATCAAGATTATTGGAATGATGCGGAATTAATTTGGAGTGATGAGTTCGATGAAGAGAGCATTTCAGAAGAGAATTGGGTATTCGAAACGGGCGGCGGCGGCTGGGGTAATGCCGAATTGCAGAACTATCAAGATACTGGCAATGCGGTCGTTAGTGATGGAACACTTAAAATCACTGCCAAACGAAATACGGATAATACGATTGAAGGGGCTTTTACTTCTGCAAGAATGAATAGCAAAGAATCGTTTAGGTATGGCCGAATGGAGATAAGAGCTAAAATGCCGGAACACAAAGGAAATGGATTATGGCCTGCTATCTGGATGTTAGGAAGTAATATACAGGCTGTAGGTTGGCCCGCTTGTGGTGAAATTGATATTATGGAATATGTAAGCTATAAACCAAACAAGACCCACTTTTCGGTTCATAGCACGGCGAATAACCATACTGATGGCACGGAAATCACCTCAGGAGCCTTAGATCTGGATACCATAGAGGAGGAGTTTCATAATTTTGGGGTGTTATGGTCTAATAAATACATGAAGTTTTATATAGATGATGTTGACAATATTCAATTTACATTCCGTCGCCCTACTATTTCAAATGTGGATAGTTGGCCCTTTTCAAGCAATTTTTATTTCTTGTTGAATATTGCCGTTGGTGGAACTTGGGGAGGTTTAGAAGGTGTAGATACTTCGATTTTTCCAGCAACTATGGAAATTGATTATGTTAGAGTCTATCAGGTGAAGTGATTATATAACATTATTTTGTTCGGTAATCAATCCCTGTAAGGCTATCAATATAACGGTATAGCATACGAAGTAAAAAGTAGGGTTGTAGAAATAGTTTTTACCGGCTCTTGCTCCATTGGTCGTATTTTATTTTGAAGGCAATTTTAGGCCAATTACTACTATGACAATCAAATGAATTAGTTGAAGTAGTACTAGAAATTAATTGTAATTTTTATACGGAAAATTTAGTCGTTTCGAATAGACTTTAATTTTGTGGCCTTCCTTTATATAGGACCGGTACTTTTTCCTTAATGCCGATTACTTTCACATATTTCAGTTTCTCATCGGCTTTCTTGAAGGCTATAATGGCTTGGTCTGGTTGTAGTTCAAATGATTCTTGCATTTTATTTCCCTCCTTATCATTCAACGCATTGGTCGTTTCATTGCGCTTATAAGTTGCAACAATAGCTGATATTCCGTCCTTGGTCTTCAATTCACAGTCTAAAGCACGTCCTCTGAAATAGATTTTTTCAAAAGACATGTCTTCTTGTAAAGCTTCTGAAACAATAATCTTTAGTTCTGCCCCTGTGCCACTTTCCTCCCGTCCTCCAGACCATTTTTGAAAACTACTTTGGCCTATTTCAAACGGAATAGTATTCGTTTCAAGTTGTTTTTGAGATGAGCAACTCATCAAAGCGAGTACAACCGTTGCTAGCAAAATATTTTTCATTGAATTATGATTATAGATCATGGACCATCTAGATATAGAACTTTATTAACTACTTACCTTAAATTCGAAAACTTCGGATTGAGAGGTGTTTCCTTCTACATCTGAAATAACAATGCTCCAATAATAGATTGTTCCGGCAGTAACGGCGACATCAAAATTAGTTTCACTTGTGGTTCCTAGGCTATCCGTGGGGGATTCTGTAATACCAAAAAAGACCTCGTATGCCGCAATATCATTATCAATATCAGTTCCTTTCCATTCTAGAGTTACCGTACCTCCACTATTGGTTACATCAGCACCCTTGGTTGGGCTTACCACCTCAGCCGGAAAAGGAGCATAGTTTTCAATTCCTGGGCCTTGATTGTAAAACTTAAACTTGGCACTGCTTGCAGTAACGCTAGTACCTGTTGCTTTTGATATTATAAACCATTCATAAGGGGTGCCTCTGTCTATAGTAATAGCTGTCTCTTCTGAACTGACAGTAGATGTAGTACTTACATTGGTACTTATATTTCTAATATTTACTTCGTAGCTGTCTGTATCTTCCGAAACATTCCATTGAAAGGTAACCCTGCTTTTTAGCGCATCGATAACCACGCCCTCATTACATTCGGTATTATCACCAGGAAAAATCAAGGTGGTTGCTTTTGGGTCTGGCACCACCTGTTTTGGAGTAGGAGGGGTAGGAGAATCATCACTGCCTCCACCACATGATACAATGAACAACGACGAGATCAGCGCTATTTTATAGGCTAGTTTCATTTTCTTATTATTTTATAGGTTAGTAGCGTATCATCAGCCCTGATGTTTAAGATATAAATACCTGTTGAAAGCCTATCAACATTAAATTTGACGCTATTATTAGTAACAGTAAAAGGTTTTTTAAATATGACCGATTTGCCGCTTGTGCCAAATAAATACAACTCGACTGTATTCTTTTTTAAATTACCCAAGAAAATAGTTAAATCGCCACCTTCGATGGGGTTGGGATATATCAATACTTCATTACTAAGAAAAATAGTCTCTTCATGTTCTCCCTGACACAATTTATCCGTTTGAATGGATAATTTGTTTTCAGCAAGTTTTAAAGGCAAGGTAATTTTGCTATCACTAGTGACAAAGACCTCGTCATTTAAGGTTATAAAATATTCTTTACCTCCGGATAGGTCTAAAGATACCTTACTTTCTAAACTACTAACTTTCGAAGAAACTGATAAACCCTCGGGTTCGGCAATATTAATATCAAAACAACTTTCGTAATCAGCGTTTTCAGCCAAGGTGATGCAAATGGTATAATCACCTGCTTCTAAATCACCAAATGAGGTCATATCGGTGAATTCATTGGCAATAGGGGCGCTTCCACCAGTTAAGGTTGCTGTATAGTTAAAGTTCGCTGTAGCGTTAATTTCTACACTGCCGTTATTACTAACGATACACGACTCCCCTTTTGTTAAGACGCTAAAATTGTTGAAAGGCAAAGAGAAAACTTCACAGCCCGTCACGTCTATCGTAGCGCCTGGAGGAGTAGAAGGGCAGGTATCCATGGCATTTGTTAGGCCATCATTGTCAACATCAATATCACAGACATCACCAATACCATCACCATCAAAATCAGCCTGATCTGTATTTGCAGTAAATGGACAATTGTCTTCAAGGTCTAAAATACCATCATTATCATCATCTGGGTCGCAAAGATCTCCCGCACCGTCATTGTCATTATCTGCTTGATCTGCATTGCTCACGAGCAAACAGTTATCATTAATATCCAAAATGCCATCGTTGTCATCATCATCATCGTCCACAAGTCCGGTAAGGACAAAATCATCCAAGATGACCCCTTCTTGATTCGTAAATGGATCTGATTCAAAAACGATTCGAAACAAGACATTCGTTTCCGCAGTTAGGTCAAATTCCCCTATGGCTGCATTGGCAGCAAAATCATAACTAAATTCAGTAAGTATTTCATCGGTGCCCGTCCATTGGCCTCCTGGGCAATTCTGACAATCATCATCATCACCTGAACTAATATTGGTTCTATCACTAGTGTACCAATTGGGTTGACTATCAATGCTACCTAAAAGATTCCAATTTGCACCAGCATTCGTAGAATATTCTACATATACAACATCCCAATTTAATTCAAGGTCGTAGGCCATATTGAATTGGAGTTTTGGGCCTAAGATACGACTAAGGTCATAGCACTTACTCAAAAGAATAGCTTTTGTGCCATCAGGGTGATTACCATCTAAATTGGTTCCGTAAACCTGCGTC
>JARFRH010000039.1 GCA_029287355.1 Maribacter sp.
TGTGTATAAGAGACAGCCCTAGACGTTCATTCATCATTAGAAGCTGTAGGATTAACCGCAGCGGTTTCTAATGAGCTCGCTAAAAATAATATAAGCTGCAATGTTATTGCTGCCTATTTTCACGACCATATATTCGTTGACAAGAGCGATGGTGAAAAAGCCTTGAAAGTACTAACAGGATTATCCCAAAATTTCAAGTCATACTAATCACGAACCAACGGCAAAGTACTACATCTCAGCAATCCTTCTTGCTTTGAAATTTCACTATAGGGAATTTCTTCAACGGTAAAACCTTGTTCGCGCAACCAATTATTCAATCTCACAAAATTCCGTTCAGAAACAACTACCTCGGGCGATATGGAAAAAACATTACTGAACATTCTGTACATTTCATCCGCCGTAATTTCAAAAATATTTTCCTTACCGAAAAAATCAACTAACCATTGGTACTCTTCTTCAACCAAAAAGCCATTCTTATGCAAAATTGCTTTGCCCTTGCCTAAAGGTTGAAAACAGCAATCGAGGTGCAAAGCATTCTCTCTCGCATTTGTAGACTTTCTCAATTCGAAAGACTTAATTATTTTGTCAGGAAATAGTTCTGTAATAAAATCCACGGCCTCCTTGTTGGTGCGAGCGGTAATCCAATCCGAATAGTCAGGCGCGGTGTAGGTACCTATAAAAATATAATCCCTCCAGGGCATCACATCGCCACCCTCCACATGAACTTGCTCTGGCGGTCGAATTACATCCTCATCGGGAATTCTATCCAACACATGTAAAATCGCATCGATTTCCTTTTCACGATCGGGTAGTATATTGGCAAGTATTAGTTTTTGTCCAATAGTAAAAGCGATATCCCGTGAGAAAATTTGATTGCAATTTTCCAAAACCTCAGGCCGAAAAACTTGGACGCCATACTTCTCAAAAACCGCAGCAAAGGCATCCATCTCCCTGATCATATCTTCCTCCTTAGGGTATGTGCCGGCCAAAATATGTTCTAAAGACTTGGGGTCATACGCTTCTTCGGGTTTAGGAGTTGGACCACAGCTCTCTGCGGTTCCCAAAACAACGGCCTTTAACGGGGAAACCTCATCATTTACTTTTAAATTCAACATGGTAGGTCTTCTAAAATTAGAATTCAAATTTGACATAAAAAAAGCCCTTTTAAAAAATTAAAAGAGCTTTATTGTTTTTTATATGGTAGCAATCTACCTCAGGGCAACGTCGACAAAAGGCCGGAGATTAGCGCCGGTATACACTTGTCTTGGTCTGCCAATAGGTTCATTGTTCAATCTCATTTCGCGCCACTGTGCAATCCAACCAGGTAATCTTCCTAGGGCAAACATTACCGTGAACATTTCTGTCGGTATGCCTAAAGCCCTGTAAATTACTCCTGAATAAAAATCAACATTTGGATACAACTTGCGATCTACGAAATATTGATCTTCCAACGCTTCTTTTTCAAGGCCTTTTGCTACATCTAAGATAGGGTCTTCGATTCCTAAATCGCCTAAAATATCATCAGCAGCTTTTTTGATGATTTTAGCACGAGGATCAAAGTTTTTATACACACGATGTCCGAAGCCCATTAATCTAAAAGGATCGCTTTTGTCTTTTGCTTTGGCCATATATTTTTTGGTATCACCACCGTCTGCTACTATCGCCTCTAGCATTTCAAGAACGGCTTGGTTGGCTCCTCCATGAAGTGGGCCCCAAAGCGCAGAAATTCCTGCAGACAAAGATGCAAATAGACCTGCATGGGAAGATCCTACGATTCGTACCGTTGAAGTGGAACAGTTTTGCTCATGATCCGCGTGAAGTATCAATAACTGGTCAAGCGCTTCAATTACTACTTTATTCTTTACGTAGTCTTTAGTGGGTCTTTTGAACATCATTTTATGAATGTTCTCCACATAACCTAAGCTATCATCGCCATAATCCAATGGCAAACCTTTTTGCTTTCGCATGGTCCAAGCTACTAATACAGGAAACTTGGCTAAGATTCGAACAATCGCACCGTACATTTCATCTGCGGATGTAACGTTCACGGATACCGGATTAAAAGCAATCAAGGCACTGGTTAAAGAAGAAAGCACCCCCATCGGATGTGCTGATTTTGGAAAAGCATCCAATATCTTTTTCATTTCTTCATCAACATGTGATTCATTCTTAATATCCACATGAAAAGCAGAGAGCTGTTCTTTGTTAGGTAATTCCCCAAAAATCAATAAATAGGCTACTTCCAAAAAGTCTGCTTTATCAGCCAATTCTTCAATAGAATAACCACGGTATCTCAAAATACCTTTTTCTCCATCCAAAAAAGTAATAGCACTTTCACAAGAGCCGGTATTTTTATACCCTGGATCAATTGTAGTCAAGCCTCCGGTCGTTGCCCGCAAAGTTTTGATATCTATGGCCTTTTCATTTTCCGTACCTGTTATGACCGGAAATTCATATTTTTGGCCGTTATATTCTAGTGTGGCTTTATCTGACATACGCTTTTTTTAGGTGGGTTTTAATGCTTGACGAATTTACGGAAAAGAACCCGTTTTAACAATCTTAGAATTCCCTTTAGGTTATTCTTAACAGGCGTTTCAAGCCGCTTTTAAATACAATGGAAAACTATAACAAGTATAACTTTTCATAATACTCTTCAACGGATTTTTCCCAAGTGAATCGCATCTTTTTGGCGTTATCGGCTATCTTCTTCCATTTGGGCTTATCATTTTGAAAAATATCCAATGCCAAATCAAAAGTGGAAAGCATATTGGCTATTTTTTCGTCGTAAGTCTTTCCGTCAAAACTAAACCCTGTTTTTAGGTGCGAAACGGTATCCTTCAAACCTCCCGTGTGGTGCACCAAACATGGATTTCCATTTCGCATGGCCAACATTTGGCTTATGCCACAGGGCTCAAAAAGGCTAGGCATAAAGTACAAGTGAGACTCTAGATAAATAGAATCGATGAGATCTTCAGATTGACCGTTTGTAAAAACGAAATTTTTATGCTTATAACTCAATTCTCGAAATACTTCTTCATATTCCGGAGCTCCAGTACCCAAGAGCATAAAAATTCCATTTACTTTTTCAAGCTTTTTCAAAATTTCCACTAATGCCTCAGGCGAACGTTTGAAAAAATAAAACTTTTGTTCAGTTAAACGGGCCACACTTGACACTATGAATTCGGGTCTGTCATCCACAAAATCCATTACCTTTTCCCCTGTATGCGCTAGAAAATCAGCCTTGTACTTTTTTGATTCTTCCTGTAGCCATTTGAAAAGCGCTTTTACCGTATTTCGATATATAAAACCTTTCTCAGCTGCCCGGATATTCTTATAATTCGACCCATTGAGTATCCCAAACAATCTTCCTTCATTATCTGCATCGGTCAAATCTTTTTCCAAACCTTCTCCGCCAATAAATTCCGGAGGTGAACTAGGTTTTAGCACGTCTTCTTTATAAGATGGGGAAACAGTATGTACTGCATCGGCTAAGCGTATCCCCACAGCCATCAGATTAACACAGTCTTGGTATCGGTAGTCCATGAGTCCCTTTTTATCAAAAGACACTTCCGGAAACCAGTTGCGCAAAGACGAATAATTATCTTCAAAAGGTCGAATTCCTTGAATAGCCAAGTTGTGAATGCTATATACAAATCGCATTTTATTCAACGATTTATATGCAGGATGATATTGTTTTAAGAAGAGAATCAGACTCGAATGCCAATCGTGCATGTGTACCACATCTAATTTGCCAAAAGCACCCCTTTTAATCGCCTCAGCAACGGCGGTACAAAAAATGAAGTATTTAATGGCATCCGTATAAAATGGCTCCGTAGGATCATCATGATAAATATGTGCTATACCTCCGGCTTCAATCTCTGGATGATGTATTACATAGTGATGTATGTTCTTGAACTCTTTTTTAGGTCTAACTTCAAAGAGTTCGGCAGTGTAGGTCATACCCCTCAACTGAAAATTCAGCTTGGTCTTGAACGTACCTTTTTGATGCAGTCTAGAATAGGATGGCACCACTACATGAACTTTGTCGCCACGCTCGGAAATCTGCCTGGGAACATCCCTAACCACATCCCCCATTCCACCAGCTTTACAATCAGGTATTGCGTCATTTTCAGCTGCTACAAAAAGAAAATTGTTCATCGTATTTTTCAGGGTCTAAGTTTGGTTTATTAAAAGGTAAGTATTCTTTATGATGCCGCCAAAAAAAAGCCTTTCCAGTTAAAGAAGGGCCTTTCTCAAACTAAGAAATTATTATCGATTTAACTTGAACGCTTTTTCCTTAGGGTAATATGCCGTATCACCTAATTCCTCTTCAATTCGAAGTAACTGATTGTATTTTGCCATACGATCTGAACGTGAGGCCGAGCCTGTTTTTATTTGCCCCGTATTTAATGCAACGGCTAAATCAGCAATGGTATTATCCTCGGTTTCACCTGATCTGTGGGACATCACTGAAGTATATCCCGCATTCTTTGCCATATTTACCGCCGCAATTGTTTCGGTAAGCGTGCCTATCTGATTGACTTTAATAAGGATGGAATTGGCAATGCCATTCGCTATTCCTTTCGATAAACGTTCCACATTCGTGACAAACAAATCATCACCTACCAATTGCACCTTATCTCCAATTTTCTCAGTTAACGATTTCCATCCATCCCAATCATTCTCGTCCATACCATCTTCAATTGAAATGATGGGATATTTAGCGGACAAATCGGCCAAATACTGTGCCTGTTCCTCTGATGTACGCACAACTCCTTTGTCTCCTTCAAATTTAGTGTAGTCGTATTTGCCGTCTACAAAAAATTCAGCAGCAGCGCAATCCAAGGCGATCATCACATCGTCACCTAATTTATATCCGGCCTTATCTACAGCCTTGGCTATAGTATCTAAAGCATCTTCAGTGCCACCGGCCAAGTTAGGGGCAAAACCTCCTTCGTCACCAACAGCCGTACTCAAGCCTCTATCGTGTAAAACTTTTTTCAAATTGTGAAAAATCTCTGTTCCCATCTGCATTGAATGTGAAAAGCTTTTTGCCTTCACTGGCATCACCATAAACTCTTGAAAAGCGATTGGCGCATCTGAGTGTGATCCGCCATTGATGATATTCATCATGGGCACAGGAAGCGTATTGGCACTCACCCCGCCTACATATCGAAATAAGGACTGTCCCAGTTCGTCTGCTGCAGCTTTAGCGACAGCTAAGGAAACTCCTAAAATAGCGTTGGCGCCCAATTTTGATTTATTTGGGGTACCATCCAAATCAATCATGGTCTGATCAACAAGGTTTTGCTCAAAAACGGACATCCCTAAAATCTCCTCGGCAATAACGGTATTTACGTTATCAACTGCTTTGGTCACACCTTTTCCCATAAAGGCCTCCCCTCCGTCACGCAATTCAACAGCTTCATGTTCTCCAGTGGAGGCTCCTGAAGGTACGGCTGCCCGGCCCATTACCCCATTTTCAGTAACGACATCTACTTCTACTGTTGGATTTCCTCTCGAGTCTAATATTTGTCTTGCATGTACACCTAGGATGATACTCATTTTCTATTCTTTTTTAGGATTGATTTTCAAAAGTTCAAATATACAAAACAGCACCTTTAAAGTGCTGTTTTGCAGTTCTATATTAATTGTGATATAACAATAACTTAACCTATACGATTTGCGCTGAACCCTGTTTGACCATTTCGAAAAATTGATCAAAAAGATATTCTGCGTCATGTGGCCCAGGACTTGCTTCTGGATGGTACTGTACAGAGAACACTTTCTTGTTCTTCATACGAATTCCTGCAACGGTCTGGTCATTCAAGTGTATATGGGTAATCTCCAAATTAGTATTCGCTTCCGTTTCCTCCTTATTGATGGCAAAACCATGATTTTGAGAAGTGATTTCACCTTTGCCGGTAAGCAGGTTTTTTATAGGGTGATTGATACCTCTGTGACCGTTGTGCATCTTGTAAGTGGAGACCCCGTTAGCTAATGCGATGACCTGGTGGCCTAAGCAAATACCGAAAAGTGGAGCATCGCTGGCGATAATATCTTTCGCAGTCTGAATAGCCTGTGTCAATGGTTCTGGATCTCCTGGTCCGTTGGAAATGAAATATGCTGCCGGTCCCCAAGCCTTCATTTCTTCGAATGTTGTATCATATGGGAACACTTTTATGTAGGCATCACGCCTGGAAAGATTCCTTAAGATATTTTTTTTAATCCCGATATCCAGCGCCGCTATTTTATAAGTAGCGTTTTCATCGCCATAGAAGTAAGGTTCTTTGGTAGACACTTTAGAAGAAAGTTCCAGGCCCTTCATACTAGGAAAATCAGCTAGTTGTTTTTTCAAATCCGAAATATGATCCACATCAGTCGAAATTACAGCATTCATTGCACCATTATCTCTGATATAACTTACGAGTGCCCTTGTATCAACATCAGAGATCGCAAAGAGATCACTTTTCTCTAAAAATTCTTGAAGACTAGAGTCAGCTGCATCCCTTGAGTATTCATAACTAAAATTTTTACAGATCAATCCGGCGATTTTTACGGAATCGGACTCGACTTCATCGGCATTGGTACCATAGTTGCCGATATGGGCATTTGTGGTCACCATTAATTGTCCGAAATAAGAAGGGTCAGTAAAAATCTCTTGATACCCGGTCATTCCTGTATTAAAACAGACCTCACCAAAAGCGGTACCTTCTTTATCACCTACTACTTTACCATGGAAGATCGTACCGTCTGCCAATAACAAAAATGCACTCTTTCTAAACTGATACTTCATTTGCTACTTTTTTAGAGTTTGACAAAAAAACAAAAAAAAAGGATAAACACTAAAGTTTATCCTTTTACTATTATTAAAATATACTAACAATTCTATTCTTCTGAATCATCTGCCTTTACTTCGGTGTCTATAGATTCAGTTTTAACTTCTTCGACAGCAACCGGAGGCACATTAGCTTTTGTTCCAGAGCCTCTTCTACTTCTTCGCGTAGTTTTCTTCTTTGCCTTATCGGCGTTATAAAGCTCATTAAAATCAACAAGCTCAATCATGGCCATATCGGCATTGTCACCTAAACGATTGCCCAACTTGATAATTCTTGTATAACCACCTGGACGATCTGCTACTTTCTCAGAAACCGCACTAAACAATTCTGTCACCGCAAGCTTATCACGCAAACTTTTAAAAGCAATTCTTCTGTTGTGGGTTCCTTTTTCAGTCGTAAGGTTATTCTCAGCTTTTGCCTTTGTGATTATAGGCTCTACAAACCGTTTCAAGGCCTTTGCCTTGGCGACGGTGGTATTTATTCGCTTATGTTCAATTAGGGAACATGCCATATTTGCCAACATCGCTTTTCTATGCGCCGTTTTTCGCCCTAAGTGGTTCACTTTTTTACCGTGTCTCATTACTTCTATTTTGTCATCTTGCTACCAAACTCGTTTCATCGAGGAGCAAAATATGATTATTTAATCCTTATCTAATTTGTATTTTGAAAGGTCCATACCGAAGCTCAAACCTTTGTTGATGACCAATTCTTCCAATTCAGTCAACGACTTCTTACCGAAGTTTCTGAATTTCATCAAATCATTCTTATTGAAAGAAACCAAATCACCAAGAGTATCTACTTCCGCAGCTTTTAAGCAGTTCAAGGCACGAACGGAAAGATCCATATCTACCAATTTCGTTTTCAACAACTGACGCATATGTAGCGACTCTTCATCATAAGTCTCAGTTTGGGCAATTTCATCAGCTTCTAAGGTGATGCGCTCATCTGAGAATAACATGAAGTGATGAATTAAAACCTTTGCTCCTTCGGTCAATGCATCCTTTGGATGAATAGAACCGTCAGTAACGATTTCGAAAACCAATTTTTCGTAATCGGTCTTTTGCTCTACACGAAAATTCTCAATACTGTATTTTACGTTCTTTATAGGTGTAAAGATAGAATCGATGGCAATGGTACCCATTGGCACACCCGATTTCTTGTTCTCCTCTGCAGGAACATAACCTCTACCTTTATCGATCACCAACTCCATATTGAAGTTGACTTTCGACTCCATATTACAGATAACCAAATCAGGATTCAAAACTTGATATCCAGAGATGAACTTTTGAAAATCACCTGCGGTCAACTGATCTTTACCACTTAGCGAAATAGATACGGTTTCAGCCTCTGAATCTTCGATTTGCTTCTTAAAGCGTACCTGCTTCAGATTCAATATAATCTCGGTAACATCTTCAACAACACCGGGAATTACAGAAAATTCGTGTTCTACTTTATCTATACGTATTGATGTAATCGCATGACCTTCCAAGGAAGAAAGCAACACGCGTCGCAATGCGTTCCCAACAGTTAATCCATAACCAGGTTCCAAAGGGCGGAATTCAAACTTCCCTTCGAAATCTGAGGAATCGATCATTATTACTTTATCGGGTTTCTGAAAATTAAATAATGCCATAATTGGATTGGTGTTGTTTATTTAGAGTATAACTCGACTATTAATTGTTCTTTGATATTCTCAGGAATCTGTGTTCGTTCAGGAATGGCCACATAAGTACCTTCCAACTTATCAGAATTCCAAGTAATCCACTCATATACACTACTGTTTGCAGAAAGTGCATCTTGAATAGCTTGCAAAGACTTTGATTTTTCACGTACACCAACTACATCTCCGGCTTTTAATGAGTAAGAAGGAATGTTTACCAACTCACCGTTCACCGTGATGTGCCTGTGGGATACCAATTGTCTAGCACCGCTTCTGGTACGAGAGATACCCATTCTGTAGACAACGTTATCTAAACGTGACTCACAAAGTTGTAAAAGGATTTCACCAGCTACACCTTCTTTTCTTTTTGCTGTTTGGAATAAATTACGGAACTGCTTTTCTAAAATACCATAGGTATATTTAGCTTTTTGCTTCTCCATCAACTGAACTGAATATTCAGATTTTTTACCACGACGTCTTGCGTTACCGTGCTGTCCCGGAGGATAACTTTTCTTTTCAAAAGACTTGTCGTCTCCGAAAATCGCCTCTCCGAACTTACGGGCGATTTTACTTTTAGGTCCTGTGTATCTTGCCATTTTCTTAGTATTTGAAACGTGGTTATGAATTAAGGCTTTGTCCTTCGATAACCGTTAATACGTTTCTGTGAAATATATTAAAGTGAAATTAAACTCGTCTTCTTTTTGGAGGCCTACATCCGTTGTGTGGCATTGGAGTAACATCGATAATCTCAGTTACTTCGATACCCGAATTGTGTATAGCACGAATGGCGGATTCCCTTCCATTTCCAGGTCCTTTAACGTAAACCTTGACTTTTCTAAGCCCTGCATCATGCGCTACCTTAGAACAATCTTCGGCAGCCACTTGAGCCGCATAAGGAGTATTCTTTTTGGAACCTCTAAAACCCATTTTTCCAGCTGAGGACCATGAGATTACATCGCCTTTCTTGTTGGTCAACGATATAATAATGTTATTGAAAGATGCGGTAACGTGCGCTTCACCTACCGATTCGATAATAACCTTACGCTTCTTAGCTGTTTTAGTACTTGCCTTTGCCATAATACCCTACTTATTATTTAGTTGCCTTTTTCTTGTTAGCAACCGTTTTTCTTTTTCCTTTTCTGGTTCTAGAGTTATTCTTTGTACGCTGACCTCTCAACGGAAGACCAGATCTATGACGAATACCTCTATAACATCCGATATCCATCAAACGTTTAATGTTCAATTGGGTTTCCGAACGTAATTCACCTTCAATTGTAAATGAAGATGCAGCCTCACGAATTCGACCAATTTCATCATCGTTCCAATCAGAAACTTTAGTATCCTCACTTACTTTAGCTGTGGCTAAAATTTCTTTTGCCCTACTTCTGCCGATTCCGAAAATATAAGTAAGTGCGATTACGCCTCTCTTCTGTTTTGGTATATCTATACCTGCGATTCTTGCCATAATTATCCTTGTCTTTGTTTGAATCTAGGATTCTTTTTGTTGATTACGTACAACCTGCCTTTTCTTCGTACAATTTTGCACTCGGCACTTCTTTTTTTAACTGATGCTCTAACTTTCATCTCTTTACCGTCTTAATATCTATAAGTAATTCTCGCTTTAGTCAAGTCATAAGGACTCATCTCTAGCTTCACTTTATCACCTGGAAGCAACTTGATGTAGTGCATACGCATCTTTCCAGAGATATGTGCTGTCACTACGTGACCATTTTCCAACTCTACACGAAACATTGCATTTGACAATGCCTCTATTATTGATCCGTCTTGCTCTATTGCTGCTTGTTTAGCCATATTATGCTACTTTTCTATTTTTACCTGTTTTCATCAAACCATCGTAATGTCTGTTCAACAAATAAGAATTCACTTGCTGAACGGTATCAATGGCCACACCTACCATAATCAAAAGCGATGTACCTCCATAAAACAATGCCCAACCTGATTGAACACCCATCAACTTTACAACAAAGGCAGGGAAAACAGCCAATAGTGCTAAAAATATAGAGCCTGGCAATGTAATTAGTGACATGATCTTGTCTAAGAAATCACCTGTTTCCTTACCCGGGCGAATGCCAGGAATAAAGCCACCGCTTCTTTTCAAATCATCTGCCATCTTATTCGTTGGTACCGTAATCGCCGTATAAAAGAACGTAAAGATGATAATCAATAAGGCGAATAAAATATTATAAGCCCATCCAAAAATATCAGCGAACTGCACTTGTACCCATTGCCCTACAGCTGTATCATCGAAGGCACTACCAATCAAACCAGGTACAAACATAATTGCTTGGGCGAAGATAATTGGCATTACACCTGATGCATTCAATTTTAATGGAATGTACTGTCTAGATCCCATTACGTTTTTCTCGTAGCCACCTGATGCCGTTCTACGGGCATACTGCACGGGTATATGGCGTGTTGCCATCACCAACAATACACAAGCCAATATAATCAAGAACCATATGATAATTTCCACAAGAACCAACATGGGCCCCCCTACACCTGTCCATCTCGACACGGCTTCCTGTACAAATGATTGTGGCATAGTGGCAATGATACCAATCATAATCAAAAGGGAGATTCCATTACCAATACCTTTATCCGTAATTTTCTCGCCTAACCACATGGCAAATACACAACCGGTCACCAAGATGATTACCGCCGGCACCATAAAATCAAGTCCTTTACCTAATAAGAACGCCGTATCGCGAACACCAAAGGCCTCCAAACCATATAAATATGCGGGTGCCTGTACAACACAAATACCTATGGTCAACCATCTGGTAATTTGATTTTTGGTCTTTCTACCACTCTCGCCCTCTTTGTCCAATTTCTGCAAATACGGAATCGCAATGCTCATCAGCTGCACAACAATCGAGGCAGAAATATAAGGCATAATGCCTAATGCAAATATCGAGGCATTGGCAAAAGCCCCACCGGTGAAAGCATTTAATAAACTGAAAATACCTTGCTCAGTACCTTCGGTCAATGCCCCTAATTGCGATGTATCAATACCTGGAAGAACAATCTGACAACCGAATCGGTATACCAAAAGAAGACCCAAGGTAATCATGATTCGATTTCTTAGTTCTTCAATTTTCCAAATATTGGATAACGTCTCGAAAAATTTCTTCATAGTGTCTTAATCCTTATAAATTTATTGCCTCACCACCAGCGGCCTCAATGGCTGCTTTTGCCGTGGCAGTAAATTTATGTACAGAAACCTTTAAAGAGGCCTTTAATTCTCCACCTCCTAAAATCTTTACTAAATCATTTTTACGTGCCAAACGATTTTCAATCAAGGTTTCAAAAGTAATTGTATCCTTAATAACCTTTTTATCTACTAACTCTTGAAGTTTTGTAAGATTGATCCCTTGATATTCCTTACGGTTGATATTGGTAAAACCAAATTTGGGCACACGTCTTTGCAATGGCATTTGACCACCTTCAAATCCGATTTTCTTAGAATAACCAGACCTTGATTTGGCACCCTTGTGTCCTCTTGCTGCGGTTCCTCCTTTACCGGATCCTTGACCGCGACCCAATCTCTTGCCATCTCTGTTTACAGATCCTTCGGCTGGTGTTAGATTACTTAAATTCATTGCCTCTATTGTTATGCTTCCGTAGAAACCAAATGTTTAACTTTATTTATCATACCTAAAATACTAGGCGTATCCTCATGCTCAACAACTTGACCTATTCTTTTCAAACCGAGCGCTTCAAGAGTCCTTTTTTGGTTTTGTGGTTTTTTAATACCACTCTTCACCATCTTCACTTTAATCTTTGCCATAATATTCTCTAATTATCCTTTAAAAACCTTTTCTAAAGAAACTCCTCTTTGTTTAGCAACCGTACTAGCACCTCTTAGTTGTAAAAGAGCATCAAAAGTAGCTTTTACCACATTGTGCGGGTTCGAAGAACCTTGGGACTTTGACAATACATCTTGAACCCCAACAGCCTCCAATACGGCGCGTACGGCCCCACCGGCAATTACCCCTGTACCATGGGATGCAGGCTGAACATATACTCGAGCACCTCCGAATTTACCTTTCTGTTCGTGTGGCAAAGTAGCCCTATTCAAGGGTATTCTTACTAAGTTTTTCTTAGCATCTTCAATTGCTTTTGCGATTGCCGTGGCAACCTCTTTTGATTTACCAAGACCGTGTCCAACTACTCCATTCTCATCTCCTACAACTACAATTGCAGAGAAACCGAATGCTCGTCCACCCTTAGTTACTTTAGTCACCCTTTGAACACCAACCAGTCGATCTTTAAGATCCAAACCACCTGGCTTTACAGTTTCTACGTTTTTATATTTTTGGTACATGCTCTATTATTAGAATGTTAGTCCTGCTTCTCTTGCTCCTTCAGCCAAAGCTTTTACTCTTCCATGGTACAAATTACCTCCTCGATCGAAAGCAACTTTATCGAAACCAGCTTTTTTGGATTTTTCAGCAATTGCCTTTCCTACCAAGGTTGCAATTTCCGATTTATTTCCTTTCGCTTTTTCGAAATCTTTATCCCTTGAAGAGGCCGCAGCCAAGGTAGTACCTGAATTGTCATCAATCAGTTGTACATAAATTTCTTTATTACTTCTGAATACCGACAATCTTGGTCTTTCAACAGTTCCGATAGATACTTTACGTATCCTCCTTCTGATTCTATATTTTCTTTGTGTCTTTGATAGTTTCATCGTACTATATATTAAGCTGATTTACCGGCTTTCCTTCTTAATTGTTCACCAACGAACTTGATTCCTTTTCCTTTATATGGTTCAGGCTTGCGAAAACCTCTGATTTTCGCAGCAACCTGTCCAACCAACTGCTTGTCAAAAGAACTTAGTTTGATAGTAGGATTCTTTCCTTTTACCGAAGTAGTCTCTACTTTAACTTCAGGCGCCACATCTATTACAATATTATGTGAAAAGCCTAGTGCCAAATCGAGCTTTTGACCCTGATGGGTAGCTCTGTACCCTACACCTACAAGCTCGAGCTCTTTTGTCCATCCTTTGGAAACCCCTTCAACCATATTCAAAACCAATGATCTATACAGACCATGTTTTGCCTTATGCTCCTTGGAATCAGATGGCCTGGTTACCCATGCCTGCCCGTCTTCGATCTTTATCTCAACTCCTGAATATTCTTGAGTCAATTCACCTAATGTACCTATTACAGTAATGACATTATCTTTAACATCAATGGTTACTCCCTCAGGAATCGCTATCGGATTATTACCTATTCTAGACATTTCTTTCCTTCTTTAATTCTATTAATATACGTAGCATAAAACCTCACCACCTACATTATCATTTTTTGCTTGCTTACTGGTCATTACACCATGGGATGTAGACACTATGGCAATACCTAAACCATTCAATACTCTAGGAAGGTTATCAGAACCAGTATATTTTCTGAGACCTGGTTTACTAACCCTTTGCAATTTCTTGATAACCGGATCTTTGGTCATCTTATCATATTTCAAGGCGATTTTAATACTGCCTTGAACTTTATCCTCTTCAAACTTGTAGCTTAAGATATAGCCTTGGTCGAACAAAATTTTAGTGATTTCCTTTTTCACTTTGGAGGCAGGTATCTCAACAACCCTGTGCCCGGCACGACTAGCATTTCTAACTCGTGTCAAATAATCCGCAATAGTATCTGTAACCATTTTTCTTTGTTTTGGTAACGGTTTTTAGCAGTATTGCTAAACCTGAGACCAGTTAATTAATATATTACCAGCTAGCTTTTCTTACTCCTGGTATTAATCCTTGATTGGCCATTTCTCTGAACGTCACCCTTGAAATACCAAAAACCCTCATATAACCTTTAGGTCTTCCTGTTATTTTGCAACGATTGTGCATGCGAACCGGTGAGGCATTCTTTGGCAATTTCTGTAAAGCTTCATAGTCACCTGCTTCTTTCAAAGCCTTTCTCTTTTCAGCATATTTAGCAACAGTTCTTTCCCTTTTTCTTTCTCGGGCCTTCATTGATTCTTTAGCCATATTATTTCTTTTTAAAAGGTAATCCTAATTCCGTTAATAACGATTTTGCTTCCTTGTCCGTGTCAGCGGTGGTCACAAAAGTAATATCCATACCATTTATCCTATTGATCTTGTCGATATTGATTTCAGGAAAAATTATTTGTTCCGTAATGCCCAGGCTATAATTTCCTCGTCCATCGAAACCTGTGGCTTTGATCCCTTGAAAATCACGAACCCGAGGCAATGCACTCGTTACGAGGCGATCCAAAAATTCGTACATGTTCTCACCACGCAAAGTAACCTTTGCTCCAATGGGCATACCCTTACGCAGTTTGAATGCCGCAACATCCTTTTTGGAAATGGTAGCTACCGCCTTTTGGCCGGTAATCATAGTCATTTCATCAACTGCATGGTCTATAAGCTTCTTATCGGCAACAGCGGCACCGACTCCTCTACTGACCACGATTTTCTCGAGCTTAGGAACTTGCATCACATTTCTATACCCAAATTCTTCCTTTAGGGCACTAACAATGCGCTCTTGGTATTCTTTTTTTAATCTTGAAACGTAGGCCATAACTAAATTACTTCATTTGATTTCTTGGCAAACCTAACTTTTTTACCATCTCTAACTTCAAATCCAACTCGGGTAGCATCTCCTGATTTCGAATCGATTAACGAAAGATTCGATATATGAATAGGCGACTCTTTCTTTACTATTCCTCCTTGTGGATTCTTGGCACTTGGTTTTTCGTGTTTCGAAACCATATTGGTTCCTTCAACAATTGCCCTGTCCTTGGCAATATCAATACGTTGCACCTTACCTTCAGCACCTTTATGATCCCCAGCGATAACACGTACCGTATCCCCTGTTCTTATTTTTAACTTTTTCATTCTACTTAAAATATTATAGCACCTCAGGAGCCAATGAAACTATTTTCATAAACTGCTTATCGCGAAGCTCTCTTGCTACCGGACCAAAAACCCTTGTTCCGCGCATCTCACCAGTTGGATCCAACAAGACACAAGCGTTGTCATCAAAACGAATATAAGAGCCATCAGGTCTTCTTACTTCTTTTTTGGTTCGCACTACAACAGCAGTTGAAACCGCACCTTTTTTGATTCCTCCATTGGGAGTTGCCTCCTTAACAGTAACAACAATCTTATCACCAATCGAAGCATATCTTCTTTTAGTACCTCCAAGAACACGTATGGTCAAAACCTCTTTCGCTCCTGTGTTGTCTGCTACCTTTAATCTTGATTCTTGCTGTAACATAATTATTTAGCTCTTTCTAAGATTTCTACTAACCTCCAACATTTGGTCTTACTCATCGGACGGGTCTCCATAATCTTTACGGTATCACCAATATTACAATCGTTCTTTTCGTCGTGCGCAACATATTTCTTTGTTTTCAAAACGAACTTACCGTACATAGGGTGTTTAACTCTTTTTAC
>JARFRH010000049.1 GCA_029287355.1 Maribacter sp.
GCTTTTGTCGTGTGATATGGCCAAAATATGGGTCATATGCGTTGCTATTATGCACCTAATACGAGATTAATAGGAGATATCCGATGCTTTATGAAAGAAAGAAAGTACGAAGACAACTAGCCACATCCTAAGTGTATCATCTCGGTAAATTGAAGTCTATCGGGTTTTACCTGTATTTCATCGATATTTTGGTCGTCAAATCAATCACCAAAAAAGGTTGTGGCGCTCGTTATGACATTTTTTTTGGTCCGCATGAGCTACTGTCATTTGCACAATTGATAGCAACGAAAATTAAATCTGGTCGCTCCCTTATCATCCCTAAAGAGGACTGTTTTTCGTTCATGACCTATGCTAATTCGTGGTATTAGTTGTCATGTTCATCATCTTCGAATTCTGTATCCGCCATTCTGGTCTTGGCAGCGTCGATCTTTTTAAATTTCATGCCAGTGTCTTTATTGTCGTAATCAAAAACCAAGAACTGTTCTGACCTCATGTGATCAAGATTTTCGATTGAATTAAAATGATTGTTTTGTATTTGGAAAATTTGCAAACTTGCTAGTTGACCTAACGCTTTGGGGACAGCGCCATTCAGCTGGTTATTTGCCAATACAAGCTCCTTCAACTTCAGCAGGTTTCCGATTTCAGCCGGAATAAAACCATCTAAAGAATTTTCGAAAAGACCCAAGACCTCAAGATTTTCAAGCTGCCCTAGAGTATCCGGAATTTCCCCCTTGAAATTATTGCTAGAGAGATTCAGTATTTTAAGATTCGTTATTTTTCCAAGGCTAGTGGGAATTTCACCCGACAAAAAATTATTAAACACCGTTAGTTCCTTTAAGCTTTTCAGGTCACCAATCGCTATTGGCAGTGTTCCTCTTAAACGATTCATCTCAAGTTTCAATGATCTTAACTTATAGAGCCTAGTAAGACTGTTCGGTAGTTCTCCACTCAGGCTATTGAATGCAAGATTGAGTGCTATAAGATGTTTCAGTTCTCCAATACGTTCCGGAAGATTCCCAACAAGGTTATTCTTAAAAAGCGCTATGGCCACTACATGGCCGTCTTTGACGGTAATACCATACCATTCCGAAACGGGTTTTTCCAAATCCCAGGTATCGGTCCATTTTTCTCCATTCGTATTGTTGTATAGATCAAGGAGTACATGACGTTCGATCTGTGAAACCTGCCCTGTTACCATATAGTTGAAACAGCACAGGAATAGGATAGGTAAAAACCTTTTTTTACTTTCCCAAAGTAGCTTGTATATTTTCATGCTGACAGGCTTAATCGTTTTGGTCTTCAACGTATGAAGAGACTGTTCTAATGGTACTCTTTATTTCAGAGGCTTTACCATTTTTTCTTTTAAGGGAAGTTTTCAATGTACTTGGAAAAACCACCTTAAAAGTAGTTCCTATATTTGGTTCACTTTCGACCTGAAAAGTGCCATTCATGGCCTCTACTTGAGTTTTTGCCAAATAGAGTCCCATTCCACTGCCCTCGCATGCGCCACTAAGCTTGCCATACATGTCAAAGATGCGTTTTCTTCTTTCTGTGGTAAGGTTCATACCTTTGCCGTTATCGGCAACAATAATCTCCATTCCCCCCAGCAAATTAGGTTGAGAGGTGATCTTAATATGCGGAGGTCTATCTTCAGCTTGATACTTGATTGAATTCATGACGAGATTGAATAAAATATTCGTGAAGTAGCTTTTTATCCCCAATGCTTTAGGTGCCCCCGAAAGATTGTATTCAATGGTAGCTTTGGAAGAATTTAAATCGAGCGCAAGAAGGCGCTCTATATCCCGCAATACTTTTCGAAGATCCACTTCTTCGAAGCTGTTTTCTTGAATATTTTTTAATGATAGGGAATGGTTCAAATCTTTTATGGTTTGGTCTAATGTTTCGACCGTGGTTTCTATACTTTGAATAACCTCTGCGTTTAATGCTTCATTACCTGGTTCCATTATACCTACTAGGCTTTGCAAGGTGGCAATGGGAGCCCGCACATTATGAGAAATAATATAGACGAAATTTTGGAGCTCGTTATACTGCATATTGTTCTGGAGCCGCGCCTCCTCCAACTGGGTAACATCTTGAATAGTACCTGCCATCCTAACAGGTGTATCGCTATCTATATAATAGGCTTTTCCCTTCTGATGAACATGTCGAATACCACCGGATGGCATAACGATGCGATGCATAATATCATGTGGATTACCTTTTGTGAGGCAATTTTCGATACTACTGCCAAAAGCTTCCTGATCCTCTGGGTGAATAATGTCCCTTAGGCCTTCATAGTTTGCCTCGAACGTTTGAGGGTCGAGTCCAAAAACTTTGTAGAGTTGATCAGATAATTGAATTTCATCCTTTACGATGTCCCAATTCCAATGCCCTAGATTGGCTATTTCTTGAGCCTCTTTTAAGGAATCTTCCTCTTTTTGTAGTTTTCGATACATTTCAACCCGCTGCGTGATATTTGTCCTAAAGACACTACATCCGGTTATCGCTTTATTTTGGTCATACAATGGATGAAAAGAAAGTTCGAAATAGTGGGTTCGACCATCATCATCCGTTTTAATTTCTGTTTCAAAACTTTCACCGGTCAAGGCTTTCTCATAGAGCTTTTTTCTAATGGAAAAACTTATATTTGAGTAACTCTTTTCTAGAATGTTTTCCCCTAAAGTCGGTGGAGTACCGGTATCTGCTATGACCATCTCAATAAAAGATGAATTACAAGCCAATAGCTTAAAGTCTCTGTCAACCGCCCAGATCAAGTCAGTTGTATTTTCGAGAATCGAAGTGCTTCGTTGGATTTGTCGATTTTGTTCCTCAGCATTTGTCCGTACCGTTTCTACTGCGGGTTTTACTAAAAATTTGTATAAGGCAAATAACATTGCGACAAAACATGAAATGGAGAGTAATACAAGGTATTTTAGGTTTGCTACCCCTTGACGGTTTTCTATGATCGATTCATTTTCCGCTTGGCTTAAAAATAAGACCAACCCTGTCCCCAAAAAAATGGCGAAAAGACCCGCAAGAAAAAAGCAAAATAGCATGGCCTTTCTAATACCTGGAAAGGTCACTTGCTTTTGTCGGCCAAATATTTTTATGATCATAGGTTAAAATCTTTCGGTATCATTTGAGCGAAATGATAGCTACTTGGGTAGTATCATTAAGTGGATCACCTAACTCGCTTTATGTATGGGTTCTAAAATTGCTCTTAACCGTTCAAGTTTCAAAGGTTTGGTTATAAAATCCTTCACAAATTGGGGGTGTTCTTTAGCTTGGGCCCTATCTTTCTCAGATATTGATGAGGTCGCAATGATAACATCGATGCTGTCTGGAAAACCCTCTCTTTTCATGATTTCCAAAAATTCGAATCCACTCATCTCTGGCATGTTAACGTCTAGCAGGATTAATATCCGTTCCGGTTTTCCAATCATTAAGCGCAGGTCATCAAGTGCCTTTTCGGGGTTGGTAAATACGTTTATATCTTCCCCAACTTGAAGTTTTCTAAATAATGCCTTATGGAGTAGATTTGACAGGTCAAAATCGTCGACGAGATAAATTTGCGAATAGTTTTTCATCGTGTTTTTATTAGGGTGTTGAATTAAAATTATTTTGGATGGCGATACCTCCAAAAGGGCAAAGACCCACTAGGAAGATTTTGATATGGCCGACCTCGGGCTTTGGTGATAAACTCCTGGGATTTGTACGATGGGCCATAGTAGTGTTGCTACCTAATTGGATTATACGTATTAAGTAATTATAACTATTTGATTACAGTATATAAACATAATAATTAATGCTTGTTAATGTATCGCTATTGTTGTGAAACTTCCTAATAATGATGTAGGATAACACGTTCTTGATGTCAGTGAATTGAAGTTTATCGGATTTTAGTGGAATTTCATCGATATTTTGCCCCTTAAATCACTAACCCAAAAGGATTTAGCCGCGGCCTTAGCGCTGTTCATCAGAAGTGCCTACTATGAAATGCCTTGTTAAGAATTTCTTAAATCATCGTTCAAGTAAGAATTATCTTTCGATATGGCCCCTATTTCCGCTTTTAGCTGGTGATGAGGTGTTTTGGCAAATCTTCTACATGTTCGCAGCACAATTGTTCCATGACCTGTTTGAATTGTGTTTTCAACATCGATATGGTGTGGTCCCCACCCTGATCGCCTAGTGCCCCACATCCATAGAGAAAAGATCGTCCCATAAAAGTAAACTTGGCGCCACTCGCTATGGTTCTTGCAATGTCAGGACCTGATCGAAGGCCACTATCCATCATTATTTCTATCTGGTCGCTATAGGTAGCGGCGATTTCCGAAAGTGAGTTTATGGTAGATTGGGCGGCATCTAATTGTCTGCCTCCGTGATTGGAAACGATAATACCGTCAAAACCCATGCGTATGGCATCTTGGGTATCTTGTTCAGAGGCGACTCCTTTGAGCACTAATTTCCCTTTCCATCTATCACGAATGGGTTTTATTCGCTCTTCGTTCAAGCGACCGGAAAAAGTCTTGTCCATGAACTGACCCAACTCTCTTAAATTGAGTCCTTCAGGGGTATAAGGCTTTAAGGTTTCAAAAGCGGGTTGGCCATGTTTTAAAGTATTCAAGGCCCAAGTCGGTTTGCCCAAAATTTGTAACATATTAGTCAGTGACATTTTAGGTGGTAAGGCCAAGCCGTTTCGTATGTCTCTTGGCCGATAGGCAAAGGTGGGTACGTCGCATAGCAATACCAGAACAGGACATCCCGCAGCCTCGGCGCGATTGATAATATCGTCTCGTACGACGTCTTCGGCAGGGTTGTATAATTGAAACCAGGCATTGCCCTCGGTCAACTCACTGGCGCGCTCAATACTCATAGTGGTAACGGTACTGAGTATAAATGGAATGTTATGTGCAAAAGCCGCTTTAGCCAAAATCTCGGGAGAATTGGGCCACATTAAACCCTGAAGCCCAACGGGCGCGATGCCGAAAGGGGCATCGTATTCCATGCCTAAAATGGTGGTTTTTGTTGAGCTAATTCCAGTATTCCTCAGATATCTAGGTTGCAGTTGTACGGCACGTATTTCCGAAGTATTTCGAGAAATACTAACGTCTTCATTACACCCTCCATCTAAATATTCAAAAGCGAATTTAGGGATGCGCCGCATGGCTTTGTTTCTCAAATCGTCCATAGAAGGATAAGCGGAATTGAATTTCAGTGCCATAGGAATAGTTTATGATAAAAGTAAGGAATCGTGTTTTTAAAGTGTAGATCTTCTTTAGAAATTATAGATCCAATAGCAACACGACTCCTTTTCTCTTAGAGGAAAACCAATTTCCGGTTGTTAATTATGGAAGATTATTTTTTCGTGCAATCCCACAGCTACTGAAGTCATATGAAATCATTATCTTAAACTCTAGTATCAAAAAAACGCATAGCATCAAATTCACGCTTTAAATGAAATACTTTTTTACCCATCGTGCTTTTTTGATTTTTCTAGGTTTTTGCTATCCATATGCTGCAATAGTTGCTCAAAAAGAGCTTATGGCTGGTAGTCAAAATTCGCTTCCGCTCTATCTTCTAGAACGGTCAATTTCTTCGGAAAGTTATGAAACGGTTGGGATTTTCGATGTTGATATTGAGGGTGATGGCAAAAAAGAGCTGAGTACCGGAAAGCGCTATCGCGCGCATAACGGCAAAGAACCAGGAGGCAAAGAACATACGGGGCGCTACTATTTTAAGTGGAATGGCGAAAGTTTTAGCAACCAAGTCATCGATTATGGCCCGCATGGTACGGGAAAAGGTACTGGGGTTTATTTCAGTGTCAATGGAAACGAAAAAAAAGATATTATTGTAGCCGGTAAAGACGGGCTTAACATTTATTACAACCAATCATATGAAGACTAAAAAGAACATTTTCAACCGTACTGTTATTAGTGTGTTGACCTTAGGGCTACTAATAGGCCTACAATCCTGTAAAGAAAAAAAGGAAGAAAAACCCGGTGATGATACCAAGGTAGTCACCTTTTCTCCCGATGAAGAAGGTTTTACACCCATATTTGACGGCAAGACGCTTGATGGGTGGAAAGGAGACCCGAAGTATTGGAGTGTGGAAGACGGAAATTTAACGGGTAAGGTTACTCCGGAAACACTTCTAAAAAGCAACACGTTTATCACTTGGGAAGGTGGTGAACCCGGCGATTTTGAGCTGAAACTTGAATTCCGAATTGCAGAAACGGGTAATAGCGGGATCAATTATAGAAGTGAACCTATTGATACCATTCCTTATGCGCTTCGTGGCTATCAGGCCGATATCGATGGAAAAAACAGGTATACCGGGCAGAATTACGAAGAAAAGAAAAGGGCTACATTGGCCTATCGAGGCGAGAAGGTGCAAATCAATTCTCAAGACAATCCTGACGTGCCAGGCTCTATGGGCGCTAATGTTGCCAATAATTGTTGGCAGAGTAGAGCCATTATCGGATCACTGGGGGATTCGGATGCATTGAAAACTAAAATCAAGGCCGAGGATTGGAACGATGCACATCTCATCATCAAAGGAAATAGACTACAGCACTATGTCAACGGGATTTTAATGAGTGACGTCACCGATAATGACCTCGTAAATCGCAAGATGTCAGGAAAGCTAGGTGTTCAAGTGCATGTTGGCCCGCCAATGAAAGTCGAATATCGAAATATAAGGCTGAAAAATCTATAACAAGCCTGAGATCAAAATCAATAAAGAAATGGCAACACCATATGAATCAAGATATGCCTCCGGTCTCGAGGCGGTAGAAAAATACGACACAACGTTGCGTAATGAGTTGCTGATCGACAATCCCATGCAGAAGGGAAAAATAATCCTCACCTATTCGCATTATGATAGCTATATTACTGGTTCGGCAGTTCTCAGAGAGAATTTAGATAACGGCGGCATGGTTGTCGCCAAAATAACCGATTTAAAATAGTACTATGAGTATCGAATTATTCAACCTTACCGGGAAAATCGCCTTGATAACCGGAAGTACTCATGGACTGGGAATGGCTATGGCCAAAGGATTAGGTAAAGCGGGCGCCACCATCATCGTAAACGGAAATTCATCACAGCAAAAAATAGATGATGCCGTAAACCACTATGAAAGGGAAGGTATAAAGGCGCTTGGTTACAAATTCAACGTCGCTGACGAGACTCAGGTCATTGATGCACTAAATAAGATTCAAAGCGAAGTGGGACCTATTGATATTTTGGTGAACAACGCCGGGATCATCAAAAGAACACCCTTGGAAGAGATGGAAGTGGCAGACTTTAAAGAAGTCATCGACATTGACTTGGTCAGTCCATTTATTATGTCGAAACATGTCGTTAAGACCATGATGGCAAGAAAACAGGGAAAGATCATCAACATTTGCTCTATGATGAGTGAGTTAGGTCGAAATACCGTTGGAGCATATGCTGCGGCCAAAGGAGGCTTAAAAATGTTGACCCAAAACATGGCCACGGAATGGGCCAAACACAATATACAGATCAATGGTATTGGGCCAGGCTATTTTGCGACTTCGCAAACGGCCCCCATACGGGTTGATGGTCATCCGTTCAATGAATTTATTATCAATCGAACTCCTGCCGCCAAGTGGGGAGATCCCGATGATCTGGCTGGTGCGGCGATTTTCCTCGCCTCTAGGGCAAGTGATTTTGTTAATGGTCATATCCTCTATGTTGACGGAGGAATTCTGGCGACCATTGGAAAACCATCCAACGAAAACTAATGCTCTTGCTACATGGGAAAACCCAACCTTTTGTTCGCTGCTAGTATTGCAAAGGCGTTTTTATCCGGTATGGAAAAAACAAGCCCCTGCAAACGAATTTTCGTGAAAAACACGATGAATATTGCCTGGTCATATGAAAATGCCACTGTGCATATCGCATCCCTTCAATTCACCGAATACTTTCATTTTTTAAAATTAAAGGCTAGTTTCAAGTGACTTTTCAATAACAAAGGTATACGAATGAGAAATTTATTAGCAATCCTATTTTGTGTTTACGCACTTCCGCTTAATGCCCAAAAAACAGCAGAGCAGGAAAGCCAAAAGCCCAATATCATTTTTATCTTGACCGATGACCAGCGTTTTGACGCCTTGGGTTACGCCGGTAACGAACTCATTTCCACTGCCGAGATGGATAAATTGGCCCAGGCGGGTACCTATTTTGAAAACGCCATGGTCACTACCCCGATTTGTGCAGCTAGTAGGGCGACCATCTTGACCGGCCTTTATGAACGCACCCATAGTTATAATTTTCAATCCGGCGATATTCGAGCGTCTTATATGGTAGATTCATATCCGACGATTCTAAAAGATAATGGGTATAAAACAGGGTTTTACGGAAAGTATGGGGTGCGCTATGCTGGACTTGAAAAACAGTTCCATGAATTTGAATCGTACGACCGAAACAACGCCTTTAACGACAGACGTGGTTATTATTATAAAACGCTGGGAAAAGATACGGTACATCTTACGAGATACACAGGGCAAAAGGCTATCGATTTTATTGCGGACGCCAAGGCCAATGAACCCTTTTGTCTTTCCTTGAGTTTTAGTGCTCCCCATGCCCATGACTCCGCGAAGGATCAATATTTTTGGCAACAAGAATCGGATGCCCTGCTTCAGAACATGTACATGCCCGGGCCCGAACTCGGCGAGGACAAGTATTTTGAGGCTCAGCCAAAAATAGTACGCGACGGCTTCAACCGCCTTCGTTGGACCTGGCGGTATGATACGCCTGAAAAATACCAACACAGCGTTAAGGGATATTACAGAATGATTTCGGGAATTGACCGTGAAATTACAAAAATACGCGATGAACTCAAGAAAAAGGGACTGGACAAGAACACGGTTATTATTCTTATGGGCGATAATGGCTACTTTTTGGGGGAGCGCCAGTTGGCTGGTAAATGGCTATTGTATGACAATTCCGTTCGCGTGCCGCTGATCGTTTTTGACCCGAGATTAAAAAAGCAACATGATAGCAAGGAAATGGCGATGAACGTAGATGTACCCTCGACCATTTTAGATTTGGCCGGCATTCAACAACCAAAATCATGGCAAGGCAAAAGTTTGGTGCCTTTGATTTCGAACCAAGCCAAATCAATTAAAAGGGATACCGCATTCATCGAACACATTTGGGAATTCAAGAACATACCGCCAAGCGAGGGTGTTCGTACTAAAGATTGGAAATATTTTCGATATGTCAATGACCAATCCGTTGAGGAACTCTACAACCTGAAAGATGATCCTAAAGAAATTAATAATCTTGCGACTGACCCCAAATACGCCGAAAAATTGAAGACCTTCCGTAAAAAAACAAATCGTCTCATTCTTGAATTGTCAGACGATTATTCGACAGGTCCTAGCGATTTGATCGTTGATTGGACACGAAATAAGGAAGGGCTTATTCGAATCGATTCCAAACCGGAATATGGGTGGGTAGTTCCAGCTAATGCCGTTTCACAATCGGCCTATCAAATATTGGTCGCATCATCCGAAGAAAACATAAATACTAATATTGGTGATGTTTGGGATAGTGGACAAATACGAACAAACGCCTCCTCGAAAATAGTACATAGCGGAACGCCTTTGATTAGTAGGGTGACCTATTATTGGAAAGTTCGAATTTGGGACCTAGACAATCGTCTCTCAAGATATTCCGAAAGCCATTCGTTTGCCAGAATCAAATAACAAATGATTCGAGAAGTATTCGATATGAAGTGCTATCTCGATGAGATAGAAGAATGATTGAATGTCATTTCGGATACCGAGAATTGTAAAAAACGAACTCAAACGACCTGCTTCGTATCCTCTTCGAGTGGACCCCGAAATAAATCCAAAATAGGCTTTCCACGGCCATCGGGCGTAGTATAAAAGGGCCTGCCCTCGATGGTATACTGCGTTTCAGGATGCATGCCCAAAGCGTGATAAATGGACTGATGTACCTGATCGATTACCACGGGATTTTCTATGGAAGAGCATGGCCGCTCATCCGCTGTTTTCCCATAGACCAAGCCTTTTTTAATACCACCGCCCCATAGCAGTATAGAACTACCATCGGTAAAATGGCGGTGCATACCATAGAACTTTTCATCTTCGATGATGTCGGGTTGGTTTACCTGATCTTTCACTGGTGCGCCCGGTCTACCTTCCATAATCGCATCGCGACTGAACTCACTGGCCAAGATGATCAAGGTGCTGTCCAAGTGGCCACTCTCCTCTAAATCTTTGATCAATTGGGCTATGGGCCTATCAATTAGTTCTTTCATTTTCTTGGCTCTTAAATGCCCATTTTCATGGGTGTCCCAACCTAAAAACGGCTCATACTCGGTAGAAACGCTAATAAATCGTCCCCCATTCATGGCTAGTCTTTTTGCTAGCAGGCAGCCTAGTCCGAATCGTCCTGTATTATACGTATCATATACTTCCTTGGGTTCTTGGGATAAATCAAAAACCGTGGCCTCAGGGGAGTTCAATAATCGGTACGACTGCTCCATGGAACGCATCAACGACGCTCTTTGATAGTCGCTTCCTTCTTCCAGGTGTTTGCTCTTGTTGGCCAATTCCTTATATAACTTGTAACGGGCTTCGAAGCGTTTGAGTGACATCCCCTGCGGAGGGCGAACACTTTCAAGACCACTAGATGGGTCGGGGATTAAAAAAGGTCCAAACTCTGTTCCTAAAAAGCCTGCGGAATGAAAGGCTTTTAACTCTTCCGCTTCGCCCATCGTAAAGCGTTGCCCCATGCTTATAAAAGGTGGAATAACAGGATTGGCAGGGCCTAATTCCTTCGCGATCCATGCCCCAATATGAGGTGCCTGAACCGATTGTGGCGGCTCATAACAGGTATGCCAATGGTATTGGTGGCGCGTATGTAGAATATGACCCAGGTCGCCCGATTTATACGAACGTATAATCGCCCCTTTGTCCATAACACTTCCTATCGATTCTAAGCCTTCCGAAAAATCGAGTCCATCGACTACCGTAGGGACTTTCGGGAAGGTACTGAGTACTCTTTTGCTTTCTACCCCTTTTTCATAGGGCACATATGCCTTGGGGTCGAAGGTTTCCGTATGCGCCATGCCGCCTGCCATCCAGAGCAAAATCACCGTATCGGCCGTGGATGGGATCTTTGGAACCGAAGTCGAGCAGGAGCTCAAAAAACTGGCCAAAGGAATCGTAGTCGCCGAGGCCGCTAGACTCGCCGAGGTCATTTTTTTTATAAATTCCCTACGTGTGTTTTGATTGTCCATCACTTTTATATTATGAACTCAAAACGAGTTCTATTTCAGCACCCAATGGGTATCATTTCAATATTTTCTAATCGATAAACTGAAACTCGGGCAGGATCAAGGTCGACCAGAAAATATCCTGCAGGTCTTCTTTCTTTGGTCGGTCTCCCAAAACGCTCAATAATACCTCCTGCTCTGAATCGGAGGGTTTTCTGCCCAAGGATTTTTGATATAAGTGCTCCACTATTTTCTTGCTGTCGTTATCGTAACGCTCCATCCAAAGAATCGCGCCTTCCTCCAGAACCCCATTAAAGAATTCACCATTTGTCAGTTCCAAGGCCTGCAATAAGGTCGCTTGGTCATCCCTTGATGTGGTCACATTTTCACGACTCGGTCTTCCCAGTGCCTTCATGAACGGATGTTGCTTTACAAGACTTGCCCTGGCGAAAGCGCCGTTCTGGGCTTCAAAAGTGAAATCGATCAACCTACCCCAATTTGCAGCCCCATAATTTCGAACCTCGATCCATGAGGTGTCTTCATAATCCACAGAGGTCCAGTCTTTGTCAGGAGGGTCTGCAACACTTTTCAAACTCGTGTCGGAATCTATTTGAACCACTTCTTCGCTATCATAGCGTATTTTCATGGAAAATAGTAATCCGGCCGGATTCGCGATACTCCCTTCATTAATGCCGACTATCGCAATGAGATTTTTTCCGGGTTTCAAAAACGCAGAGACATCGATTTTGGTCACTTTTTTCCAATTAGCGCCTTCAGTCACTTTCCTTCCGTTTAGGTACATCAGGTAAGAATGATCAACTGAAATCAAAACTTCGGCTCCTTGAACGGGTTTGTTTTGAAGCATAAAAGATTTTCTGAAAAAGCGTTTGCCGGGTTCGGGAAGGACAATGCGATCGAACTTTATTTCTGGATGCCATATGCGCTTGGCGAAAAGCTCTTCTTCGTTGGGGCTATATTGAATGGCGTGATACACAGGTGAAATCACTTGGCTCACGGCATCGGAAAACTGTTCGGCACTCAGGCGTCTTAAAACTGGCCCCTGAAATACATAATCTGTTTTGAGTTCTTCTTGTTTCGCATATTTTGCCGCAGTCATTTGATAGGCCTTTGAGGTCATGATGCGCTTGATCAATTGTTTCAAATCATGCCCCGATGTTATAAAATCGGAAGCCAACCAATCTAGAAGATCGGCATTCCAAGGCGCATTGTCCATTTCATCCAGCGGTTCTATGATGCCCCTGCCTAGTAAGCGATCCCAAATCCTATTCGTAATGGTACGGTACAATCTTCCGTTTTCACGCTTTATCATCAACTTGGAAAGGGTGTACAAACGCTCTTGAACCGTCTCGCCTTCCACACTGCCCAGTTCGGGATAAAGAAAATTTACCTTGGCCATTTTTCCCAAAGGTTTGTCACAACGATTCAATTCGAGGACGGAATCTGCAAAAATGGAAGCAAAACCATAGGATTGTTCCAAGCTAAGGTTGCTGACAAAACTGTTATGGCAAGAAGCACATTTTACATTCGTGCCCATCAAAGATTGCCCAATATTTTGAGCGGCCTGCATCTCGGTGCGTTGGCTGGCATTGACAACGCCCCTCCATTGAATTCCTTTGATGAAACCTTCCGAGCCTTCGACCGGATTCACGAGTTCTGCCACCATTTGGTCGTAGGCTTTGTTTTCCTCTAAAGAAGTGTACAGCCAATCGGTAATCTGTTTTCGCCCCCCTGTGATAAACCCTGTTCCGCTGTAATCGTTCCTGAGTAGATCGTTCCAAAAGCTCAACCAGTGCTGTGTATAGTTATGGGTGTCGGCCAATAAAGTGTCGATTAGATGTTCTCTTTTATTGGGATTCGCATCAATCATAAATGCAGTGATGGCTTCAGGCTCGGGTAAGAGCCCTACAATATCCAAATAGGCACGCCTTATAAAAATACGGTCTTCGACAATTGGGGACCAATCCACACGCTTTTCTTCAAAATAGGCCCCTATCAATTTGTCTATGGGATTTATTTCGTCGGATTCCGGTAAATCAGGTTTTTCGAGTGCCAATTCCGCCTCGGGAAATACTTTTAAGGCCTGATCGGACCAATGCGCCCCATTTTGGATCCATAACTTGATCAATGTGATTTCAGTATCTTTGAGGACCTTCCCTTTTTTAGGCATGACCTCATCTTCGTTTGGGGATAGCGAGATTCGGCGGTACAATTCACTTTCTGCTGGTTTGCCAGGAACGACAACAACTCCGGATTCACCCCCATTGAATACCCCCCTTTTATTTTCTAGGACCAATTCACCTTTAGACTTATTCTCACTATGGCATTGGTAGCAATTATGGGCAAATATGGCCCTGACCTCTAAATTCAATCGGTCTTGTTGGTCTTCCGATAGGGCATCGGATTTCTGTATCTCCGCTAGTAAAGCCAGGCCCTTGGAATCGTCATACCCATCATCATACCCAGGCAAAACGCTGATCAAATAATCTTCGCCGTGGGTTAGCGATGCACCGAGATGTGCTGCAATGGTCAATAGTACCACCGTAGCAATAAGTCCGGTTCGATACGCTCTAAAATCAGGAAGTTTTCCCTTTGTTGTTAGCCTGAGCAAAAGTGTTGTAAGTATTGCTAGAACAGCTGTTGCGATGCCCGAATATTGGTGATTGTCGACCAATTCTCCGGTATAATCCTCTTGTGTGCGCAGCAACCAACCAAAAAAAGCGGAGAGCGTCGCGAAGATCGTTCCCAAGTATACGACCCAGTGGGTACCCTCACGAAGGCCTTTTCGTTTTCCGCCAATGGTCAGTAATTCCATAAATAGGGCAACGACCAATAATCCAATAGGAAAATGTACAAGTAAGGGGTGAAAGCGACCTAAGAGCTGTAGTATCCAATCGAAATCATTCATACCTTACCTATGGATAAATTTTATCACATCATTTCTATGTTGAGGATTCCCTCTTAACACATCTTAAAGGAAACTCGTGATAATTTTATGTAAAATAATCATTTTCGATTATTAAAAGGCCATGTCGTTCTAAATGTGCTGTTTTTTGATCCTTATATGGCTGTTTTAGAACTAAAGGAATATCTTCCCTGGCCAATTCAGATGATAATCCGGTTTCGGTCGATCTTAAAAATGTTTTTCACATGTCATGAATAATGAAGACAAGACAAACTAAAAATCCAAAGCATATGACCCGTTTGAAAAATGCCATGTTCGTTGTTGTGATACTCAGCCTCACCCTTGCCTGTAGTTCAAAAAAAGAAAAGGCAACAGCGATAGTAAAGGAGACACCACCCAATGTTTTGATTCTGTTGACGGACCAGTGGCGTGCACAGGCAACGGGTTATGCGGGCGACCCAAATGTACGTACGCCCCATATCGATAGTTTGGCGGCCCTAAGTGTGAACTTCAAAAATGCCGTTTCCGGAATGCCGGTCTGTTCCCCTTTCAGAGCATCCCTATTGACAGGGCAACGACCATTGACCCATGGCGTTTTTATGAACGATGTGCAATTGGATACCAACGCCGTGACGATGGCAAAGGTATTTGCAAAGGAAGGCTATGATACCGGCTATATTGGCAAATGGCATTTAGACGGCCATGGAAGATTACAGAACGTTAGGCCTGGTAAAAGAAGACAGGGTTTTGAGTTTTGGAAAGGCAATGAGTGCACCCATGATTATAATCAATCGGTGTATTATGATAATGATGACCCAAGACGGAAAATCTGGGAGGGCTACGATACCTTTGCGCAGACTGATGCGGCCTTAGCTTATATGAAGGAAAAGGAGTTTTCAGAAAATCCTTTTCTAATGCTTGTCTCTTATGGTGCCCCGCATGCCCCATACCATACAGCTCCCGAGGAATACAGAAATCGCTTTGACCCCGAAAAAATCGTTTTGCATAAAAATGTTCCAGATCATATGAAGGAACAAGCCAAGAAAGATCTTGCTGGCTATTACGCGCATATCGCCGCTTTGGACGATATGATCGGGAAGGTCATCGACAATCTAAAAGAAACCGGTCAATTTGAAAATACGATTATCGTATTTACGGCTGACCATGGGGATTTGCTAGGCTCACATGGAGCCTACAAAAAGCAGCAACCGTATGAAGAATCGGCACGAGTGCCAATGCTGTATTATCTTCCTGAGAAATTAAAAATCGCTACAGGTACAAGAGAGGCCTTGATGAACTCGGAGGATATTTTGCCAACCTTGCTTGGTCTGTGCGATATTCAAATTCCAGATACCGTTGAAGGTATTAATTATAGAGGGTATTTGGAAGGGAAAGAACAAATTGGAAACGCGACTTTGCTGTACTGCGTGCAACCTTTTGGTCAATGGAATAGGGTCAAGCATGGCGGTCGGGAGTATCGCGCCATAAAGACGAAACAGTATACCTATGCCCGGGATTTGAACGGCCCTTGGTTGCTATTCGACAATAGCAAAGATCCCTATCAAATGAACAATCTGATAGGTATTGACGCGTTTGTTGCGCTACAAGATGATTTAGAGAAACAACTGGCCCAGCGTTTAAAAGAGATTGGAGATGACTTTTTACCAGGGATGGATTATAT
>JARFRH010000112.1 GCA_029287355.1 Maribacter sp.
GACTACGGAGCTCCTTTACTATAGCTACGTCATTGTCTGTGCCTAATTTTATTTTATAAATGGGCCATGGGGTTTCTTTCATTTTGGCGACCATTTTTTCCACAGTATCCAAACCTATGGTGTAATTGGTAATAGGATACGAAGTTATACTGGTATTCCAAATTTCGTACAAGGGTTTATTCCATAGTTTTCCATGAAGATCATGGGCTGCCAAATCCAATGCACATATTGCAAAATTGGTCAAACCTTTTTGGGTTAAAAATGCGTGGAAATCCTTGGGGTCTGCTAATTCAAAACTACTTATCTCCTGTCGAATTCCTTCGATTTCGTTCATCATGCTCTCCACGGTAATTCCATAATACGTATTTGAGGTAGCCTCACCATAACCGGTTTGGTCATCTTTTGCTAAACAAACGACTAAAGTGTCTTGAAAATCATGTGATTCACGTGAAATACTAAAGGTGTGTCTTAAAGGAAGGGTGAATTTTTTGAGGCTTAGCTGCATTAACTGGAATGTTTCCTCTAATATATGCAAAGCTATTCTGAAAAAGAAGGCCCATTGAAATTTCAAAGGGCCTTACCGCGTTTGAGTTAGTATTTGATTTAATATTTATGCACACTACCCGATACTGATTTCTTTTTCTCTACGTTCGGGTCACCTGAATATGAAATGTTTCCGCCACTACTGGCGTCGGCCATCAAGGATTTTGAGACTTGAATTTTTACATTACCACCACTACTTGCTTCAGCGGTGCAGGTTTTTGTTTCTAGATCTTTGGCATTGATGTTACCACCACTGCTGACGTCGACATTGGCATTGTCTGCCGTACCGGCTACGTCAAGGTTTGCACCACTACTGGCATCGATATCGAGTTCTTGTGCGACTACATCAACTTCTAGAATAGCTCCGCTGCTACCATCAATTGTAAGCTCATTTGACTTTACGGCGTTCTTGGTCTCTAGGTGCGAGCCGCTTGAAGCATGAAGCTCGGTAATCTTAGGTAGGGAAACGTAAATATTCTTGGTCGCATTACCGATGTTCTCTTCTGCATGAATACGGAGTTTGCCATTTTTGATGTCGGTGCGAATTAAGTCAATGATGTTGTCATCCCCTTCGACTTCAATGGCAAAGTCGTCGGCTTGTGTAACATAGACTATCAATCCTTCTGAGGCCGACACTCTTGTAAATTCATCGGATATTGCTCTTGTATCCGTAACGACGTTTCCGTTTCCTTTTTTTCCTGTTCCGAAATCGCCTATTTGGATGTCAAATCCACAAGAGGATAAGAAAAGGGATACTACTAAAGCGATTGCGATTCTTGCTAGTGTTGTCATGATTGTTGTTTTTTATGATTGTTTTTAGATTGATATAAAGGTGTTGTTTATTGATGATAATGTTCAATCTTTTAAGCTGAACTGTAGCTTTTTAGTACTGAACTGTTGCTAATTGATTTTGCCGATTGTTTTTGTCATGGTGCTATCGCCATCTTCGGCATTGATCTTAATTGAATTTTCGTTGCTATCGATGTCGATGTCTATCTTCTTTTCATCATTATCCTGCGCTTTGATAATGACGCCATCTTCATCGATTTTCATTTTGAATGATTCGCCATCTTCATCATTGATGTTGATGTCGATACCTTCTTCATTGATTCGAATACGATTGTTATCATCCTCGTTGTCCTTGTCCATATCTTCTGGACAATCTTGGCATTCGAGTACGCCATCCGTACCCATTTTCCAGAGGTAATCTTCCAACCCATCGGTGGCTCTATCCGTTTCAGCTCTTACCGTCCAATTCCTTCTATTCGAAGGAGCATATTTAATAAGCTGACCTGCTGGTAGATATAAGTTGACGCGCACATCCAGATCATTGAATTTGCTTTTACCCTCGGAAGTAAGAAAATTATTGAAAAGTATCGAGTTACCTTGCTGCTTGTATTCGTATTTAATTTTTTCCGCCGTACTACGAGCTTCCGATAATGATCCGCCGTTCGCTTCTTTTCGAACTGAAACACGGGCTATGGTATCATTTGACTTTTTAATGTTAAATCGAACATCTTCTGATTGTAAGATCGGATTCCCGTCTTCATCGAAAACTAGAATCACATCATTCATACGCATATGTTCATCACTATCATAAAATTCTGAGGAGACCAATTGAAAATTTAAAGTATCCGATGGGTTTTCCATATACAAAGTGTTTTCAGTGCTCACACTGCCTGTAAATGCATGTGAGGCCGCCTCACGAACACCAAGAACAATCAGTGTTATGATGGAAATCAACCAAAGGCCCAATAAAGAGAACTTAGCAATGTTACCGATAGATTTCAGATTCGAAACCAAGATTTTCAATCCTAAATAGAGCAGAAAGAAAAATGGAATGCCTATGGCGAAAAATAATAAAAGGGATATCAACCATATTGGAGCCCCGGTTATGCTATTGATTACACCATCAAGGCCCGGTAATTCGAATAAATCCAAAGTTCCCACGGTTAATAAGCCCACGAACATGCCTATAATAGTAGCAGCACCAATGATAATCAATACGATTCCTATAAACTTTCCGAACACCTTGAAAAAGAACATGATGATGTCGCCTATAGTATCAAAAAAGGACTTGCCCGTGCTTTTGACTTTACTATAGTCGGCGTTTTTCACTTTATCTGCAACATCATCAAAACCTTCCTTTACTTTTCGCTGTATATTGTCGATGTTGACTGCTTCGCCTTTCATATCCAATTTTTGGGAGGTTGTTTCCGCTTCGGGTACCAAAATCCAAAGGAGGATGTAAGCGATAAAACCAAAACCGGTAAAGATACCTAGTAAAAGAAATATGATACGGATCCATAAGGCATCGAAACCTAAATAGTGCTCTAAACCAGAACATACACCGCCAATATATTTGGCATCTATATCACGATATAATTTTTTTGATTTTCTACGTTCTGTTCTAGGCCTTGGTTCATCTTCGAAGATGTCTTCATCGACCATATAATCTTCAGGTTGCCCCATAATGGAAATGACTTCATCTACCTCTTTTTCGGTAATTACCTGCCTTTCATCCGCTAACTTTTCATGAAAGAGTTCTGCGATTCGCGCTTCGATATCTGCTAATATTTCGTCACTACCAGGTGTGTTGGCGAACGACCGTTTTACAGATTCTAGGTAACGTCGCATTTTTGAGAACGCATCCTCATCGATGTGGAAGAGTACGTTTGCTAAGTTTATATTGACTGTCTTGTTCATTTTTTGATGTTTTTTGACTTAAACCAATTCGTTTGAGTACTATTTTTTGTTGGTTACTAGATTTGTTGCGCTTCTTAATTCATCCCAGGTACTATCTAACTCCTTGAGGAAAAGTTTCCCGGTTTCAGTAAGCGTGTAATATTTTCTCGGGGGGCCTGAGGTCGATTCTTCCCAACGATAGTTGAGCAATCCGGCATTTTTTAATCTTGTTAATAGGGGGTAAATCGTACCTTCTACAACAAGCATTTTTGCATCTTTCAAGGTAGCTAATATCTCGGAGGCGTATTTATCGTGTCCATTTAGAATGGAAAGGATACAGTACTCGAGTACTCCTTTGCGCATTTGTGCTTTTGTGTTTTCTACGTTCATAACTTCTTTTTGCTTTTTATGCGGAGTCTTTTTTGTTTTGTCTTTGGTAATCGTCTGCATAGATTAACTGTTCGTTTTTTGAATGATAAATAAACATCCTGATTGATTTGATTGATTGATGATGAATAAATTTTATTTTTTGATGAATGAATAAACTTTTAGTTGAGGTGTGATGAATACCTCATATTATTTTATAAATTTTATAGAGAACGGATACTCAAAAGTCTGACCTTCATTGGTTCGTATCGTTGCTAAAATGGTATAGACTACGTTAACAATGAACAATGCCCCTTGAAGTAAACCTGCGATACCAATAGGAAACCACCACCATCCAAATCGAAAGTCATCTGAATCGATATTAATATTGAAATTGTTGAAGGTGTTGAGACCGTCAAAACCAAAATCGAAAATATCGGGTAAGAAACCGATAAAAAAAGGAATACTTATAATTCCCAATAAGACAGAGTAGAGGAGTAAGCTGATTTGAAAATTCAAAGCTTGCTTGCCATTATAATCTACAAACTCATAATCCTTTTTATTAGCAGTCCATAAAACCAAGGGAATGATGAAATTCCCGAAAGGAATAAAAAACTTTGAAAAGGTCGACGCATGTATGATGGCCGATAAGTTACGTTCATGTTTTGATAAGGTATCTGTCATGGCTTAGTAGTTTCTTATTGAGATTCGATTTTGTAAATAACGAAAATGGTTTCTTGAATTGATTTTTTCGAAGCCTCCTTCGGTAGGGATGTTTAATCTGCCGAAGGAAGTGTCGAGTTGATTGATTGATGAATTTTCCATGATATTTTATAGATTACATATTATCTTCTTATACAAATATATGGCTAAAGGATGGTACTATGCAACACATAGTACTATTATTTAACATATATTTAACAATTGTGTATTCGATTATTTTGAATACTTTTGAGAAAATATATAGTGAAATGGCAGTAACTACGGGCAAACTAAACACTTTTTCCTTTTTTAAATTGCCAGCGGCTTGGTGGTGTGGTGTGCGATTGAAATACATTGATAAAGGAAAGGCTGTGGTAACCGTACGGTATAAATGGTTTAATCAAAACCCGTTTAAATCTATGTTTTGGGCTGTGCAAGGTATGGCTGCCGAGCTTACTACGGGAGCTATGATGATAGACCAAATTGAAGATAGCGGGCGTAAAATATCAATGCTGGTGGCTAATAATAATGCGAATTTTTCTAAAAAAGCCACTGGTAAAATCACGTTCACTTGTGAAGACGGCCACCTGATAAAGGATGCACTTGATAAAACTATCGAAACCGGAGAAGGACAAACCGTTTGGATGAAGTCGGTCGGTGTCAATCAAGATGGGGTGGTGGTATCCACCTTTAATTTCGAATGGACGGTGAGATTAAAAAGTTGATAGGTGTTCGGTGATCGTTGATGATTTGTGCGATAGAAAGTACAAACCTACTTCAATAAACTTGTAACAAAAATCAATTTCCATCAACTAATGATCATCAATCAATTATTAACAGATTCCCGACTTCCCAGGAATGAAAATAAATATTAACTAATGAACGCACACGAAATAGATTACGAGATTTACGGCGAAGAAATGCAATATGTCGAAATAGAACTCGACCCGCAGGAAGCTGTCGTGGCAGAAGCAGGCAGTTTTATGATGATGGATTCCGATATTAAAATGAGTACGATTTTTGGAGATGGCTCTAATCAGGAAACAGGCGTGCTTGGGAAGATTTTTTCTGCGGGAAAACGAATGCTGACAGGCGAAAGTCTTTTTATGACCGCATATCTAAATATTGGTCAAGGGAAAAAACAAGTAAGTTTCGCGTCCCCGTACCCAGGAAAAATTTTGCCAATCGACTTATCGGAGAAAAATGGGAAGTTTATTTGCCAGAAAGATGCTTTTCTCTGTGCTGCAAAAGGGGTTTCCGTTGGCATCGAATTTTCAAAGAAATTGGGTCGTGGACTTTTTGGCGGAGAAGGCTTTATTATGCAGAAACTCGAGGGGGATGGAATGGCCTTCGTACATGCCGGTGGCACCTTGGCGAAAAAAGAATTGGCTGCAGGCGAGGTATTGAAAGTTGATACGGGATGTATCGTTGGTTTTTCGCAAACGGTAGATTATGACATTGAATTCGTCGGTGGAATAAAGAACACGGTTTTTGGCGGGGAGGGACTCTTCTTCGCTACTTTAAGAGGTCCGGGTACGGTATATGTGCAATCACTTCCATTTAGTCGCTTGGCAGGGCGTGTATTGGCATCTATTCCTAGAGGCGGTAAAGACAAAGGTGAGGGTAGTATTCTCGGAACCCTCGGTGATATTGTGGGTGGTGATAGAGGGTTTTAATAAATACGTCACTCTGAACGCAGTCAAAGGACTGCATAGCTATTAGCTCTTCGACTGCGTTCAGCGTGACATTGGTACTATTTTAAATTTTCATCTTTTCATATTTCGTATTTTCAACCCATGGATTTCAAAAACCAAATCGACTTCTTAAAAGCCCTCCAAAAAAACAATAATAAAGAATGGATGGATGCCAATAGAAAGTGGTACAAGGAAGTCCGTGATGATTTTATCGGGTGGTTAAATAAGATAAATGCTTCGCTTGCTGCAATCGATGATGAATATTATGATACTCCCGGTAAGAAAGGCATCAACCGCATCAACAACAATTTGATGTTTCATCCCAATAAACCTATCTATAAAGACCATTTTGGGGCCGGCTTGGATAAACGACCAAATACAGGTGATTTCTATATTGAAATCGGAATCGAACGCTCCATGTTTGCTGGTGGACTTTGGCGCCCTGATCCGAAACGCCTGCGAAGTATTCGTGATGCCATTGATTATGACGGGGAAGAGCTACAGAAAATTTTGCGTAAAAAATCTTTCAAGGATACCTTTGGCGCATTATATGAAGATGTCAAATTGACCAAGGCCCCGAAAGGCTTTTCAAATGACCATAGGCATATCGATTTACTTCGTAATAAAACCTTTGCAGTAGCAACTGAGTTTTCTACCAAAGAAGTTTTGAAAGATGATTTTGAGAAAAAAGTCATCAAGGTCTATAAGGAAATGCTTCCCTTTCGTCGCTATTTGAATCAAGCAGTGACGGTATAGTCAATTTAATGTGTCATTCTGAAACAATATCCCTAGGCTTTCGGCGAAGACTTTTGTTTGATTCGTATTCGACATTCGGCGTGCGCAATACAAGCATTAAGCGTATGGCGTTAGGCGGTACGGTTTGAACTTTAGTCGATTGAAGTTCAGACTTTCAACGATATAAAATGCTTATGGTAGGCTTGGTATGGCGACCAATTCATTCGCATCTTTTTGATAGTCAATTCCTTCAACGTTAAAGCCGAATAAATTGAAGAATTCTGTCGTATAACCTTCTAAATCCCCAATGGCGGGTAGTGTTTCTGTGGTGGCCTGTTCCCATAAGGTTGCTACTTGTTCTTGAACATTAGCTCGCATTTCCCAATCGTCGATACGAATTCTTCCTTCCGCATCCGTTGGTATTTCATCAAGATAAAGTCGCTGATCAAAAAGGCGGTGTATTTGCTCTATACACCCTTCTTGCAAGCCTTCCGTTTTCATGACTTTATACAATAGCGAAATGTATAGCGGAATCACTGGAATGGCTGAGCTTGACTGTGTTACTAAGGCTTTATTTACTGAAACATATGCCTTTCCATCGATTTTTTTGAGCAAATCGGTAATTGTAAAAGCCGTTTTTTCCAAATCGTTTTTAGCCTTGCCTATAGTTCCTCTTCTGTAAACAGGTTCGGTTAGTTTTGGGCCTATATATGAATACGCTATGGTCTTGAAATTAGCCGAAAGTAAATCAGCCTTTAGCAAAGCATCTATCCACATTTGCCAATCTTCTCCGCCCATTACGGTAATTGTATTTTCAATATCTTCCTGTGTCCCAGGCTGTATCGTAATTTCTTTTACTTCTCCAGTGTGAAAATCCACGGTTTTATTGGTATATGAATTTCCTATTGGCTTCAAAGTTGATTTGTATCGAATTCCACTTTCGGGATGCGTGCGAACAGGGGATGCAAGACTATATACGACCAAGTCGATATTCCCTAAATCCGCTTTGATCAGCTTTAGGGTCTCTTCTTTAATCTCATTTGAAAAAGCATCGCCATTGATGCTTTTTGCATATAAACCTTCTTGATGTGCTTCCTTTTCAAAAGCAGCGGTATTATAC
>JARFRH010000197.1 GCA_029287355.1 Maribacter sp.
GTATAAGGCCTTGACAGATCATGTGGCGTTCTACCCACAGTATTTAGAATGCTATGTGAATGGTGAAAGGGCCCGACCCCAGCCTGGTGGCTTTTATGCGGGATGGATTACCGACGACCTTTGTGGCCCGTTCAAAGGGAACCCCGGTACGGGGCATTGGTGATTTGCTTTTTATGCTTCTTTGAAACTTGAGCTACATGAAGGTGATTGCTATCAACTGCCGTTGCTTCATCAACAGAAAAACAAGGAATACCAGTATCTTAGCAACCACAAAAAAGATTCGATGTCAACAGCCAAAAACTGGTTACGCACCCTTATAGACCTCTTTGAAGTCTTTTTCAACAGTTCGCAACAGAGCAAACGGGGCCGTACTTGGCACCAACATGTGGTGCCTTATGAAGAAGGTTGGGCGGTACGTCGCGAAGGCAACCAGCGTATCACGAGCAAACACAGAAAACAGAGCACCGCCATACGCAAGGCCAAAAGTTTAGCTAGAAAATATAAGGCAGATGTCATTATTCACCGTGCTAGTGGTGGTATCCGAGACCGGATAAGCTATGATGAGTAAGTAGTATATGCTACGAGGGTGAACCTCCTTCGTCGGTTTCACTTGCCCTCGTCAGAGGACTACGCGCCAGCTCGCTCCTTCGCTAAAAAGCTCTTTTGACTCTGTTTAATCTGGCGCTACTTTCCGACCAATAAAACACCGTCTTCCATGGCGCCATTACATTGCTTTATAGCATCTATATTTATTGAGGTTTCGGTTTATTCAATTTTTGTACATTTAAGACAAAAAGAATACTGACCATCTTGGGCTTGGTTGATTATAGTTATCATAAACAAGAGCAGGTATGCCTGTTCTTGCATCTTTGAGTACCCTGCTAGTCTATGTCTATGAAAAAAGAATCATTAAAAAAAAATCAAGGTGACATTTTGGTTATTTCTTCAGATAGTGAATTGAAATCAGATATAACCCTCTTTCTTGAACCTCATGTGCTGAGCATACAATATGTAGGCGATGCCGAATTAGTCTTAGAACAAATAGACGAGGAGAAGCCCCATCTAATTCTCTTGGATACGGAATGGAAAATCGGCAATTGCTACGATTTATGCCAAAGAATCAAAACACGCCTATTGCCAAACAATATCCCCATTATCCTTATGGGTGATTTTGATGAGGAGGATAAACTATCATCAGGTATTGAAGCGGGTGCCGACGAGTTTATTTCAACCCCATTCAGGAGGCATGAGATGGTCGTGCGGGTTAAAACACAATTAGCGCTTTATTTTGCTAATATACATAACCAGCGACTGCTTCTTACCGAAGCTTTTCATACATCAGCGATAAAAGTAATTAAGGAAGGTTTTGTGGTTCATGATATGAGTGACAAAATCGTCTCTGCCAATCAAGCAGCAGCAAACATATTGGGTTTAACGTATAATCAACTCATAGGCAAAGATTCTTTTGACCCTCGCTGGAAAGCACTCCATGAAGATGGCAGTCCTGTTGACCCAGAAGATCATCCTTCTATGATTTCACTGAGAACTGGTATTGCAGTGAATGACATTATCATGAATGTTCATACTGGGGAGAATGAACGCAAGTGGATATCTATCAATGCGCGCCCAATTTTTAATGACGAGGGTTCTCAAACCGGTGCTGTTGCCACTTTTCTGGATATTACAGAACGTAAAGAAGGAAATGAAAAACTGAAAGAAACACTACACCAGCTGAACTTAGCTATTGATACGGCTAATCTGGGCGTTTGGGTATTGAATATTGAGAATGGTCAACTGCAATGGAATGACAAACTGCTTGAGATTTATGACATAAGCCGAGAAGAATTTAGTGAAAATTTAAACGGATGGCAAGAACAAGTGCATCCTGAAGATACGGAGTATATTAATACCCGGTTTAAAGAAGTTTATAAGAAAAAGTCTTTTTATGATTTACGTTTTAGAATATGTCGTCCTGACGGAGAAGTGCGCTATATAAACGGTTCTGCTTCTCCGGTCTTTGTCAATAATACGCTTAAAAAAATAATTGGCTTTAACCGTGACATGACCAATGAAAAGTTAGCTGAGCAACAATTAATAGAAAGTGAAGAAAAATTTGCCCATGCCTTTAATAGCTCACCCATTGCCCAATCAATCTTAAATTTAAGGTCAGGATATAGAATAAACGTGAACCATGAATTTTGCAAACTATTCGGTTATACAAGGGAAGAGCTTTTAAAAACAAACGTGAGAACAAGTAATTTGGCGGTTAATTCTAAACTTCTTAAAGAAGGAATCGAGCTTGCCTTGAAAAATGGACGCCTTGACGATTTTGCCTTTGACATGTACAATGCAAAAGGAAATATAAGAAACATCATAATCAATGCTACAAATACCTTTTTAAACGACGAAGATGTTTTTATCATTTCGTATACGGATGTTACCCATGCTCTCGAAGCGGAACAAAAGTTAAAAAAAGCCGAAAAAGACCTATTTAAGGCCATTATCAGTTCTGAGGAAAAAGAACGAGCTCGATATGCAAAAGAGCTACACGACGGATTGGGGCCAATACTTTCTACGAGCTTGATCTATTTGAACACAATGTTGCAGGAAGATAATAAGCTCAAACAAACCAAATATATTAAAAGAACCTATGCGCTATTAGAAGATGCTATACAAAGTATTAGAGAAATATCTTCGAATTTAAGTCCGGATATCTTAAAAAAATATGGCTTAGTACAGGCCGTTCGTTCATTTATTGAAAAGTTACAGGAAGTTTCAAATGTCAAGTTCAAAATCAACTCAAATTTGACCAGTAACTTCAATGAAATCATAGCTTTTACTTTATATCGAACCCTTACTGAACTAATAAACAACACCATAAAACATGCCAATGCAAACCAGATTGTCATAACATTCGATCAATCAACCACAGGGATTAAAATAGTATATTTTGATGATGGCGTAGGCTTTGATTATGAAAAAGCAAAAAAGCAAAGCAAAGGATTTGGTCTCTTGAACCTTGAAGGACGTATCAAAAATATTGGTGGTCATTATGAATTCATTTCGAACAAAGCCAAGGGAACACAAGTTGAAATCAAAATAGAAAGTATCTTAAATGATTCGTATAGCTATAATTGAAGATCTACCTATTGTCCTTGAGGGCATAAAACTGCTGATAAACAATATTGAGGACTTTCAAATTATTGCTGAATTTTCCAATGGTAAGGAATTCACGGATAATCTTCATTCAATTCATGCCGATATCATCCTTACCGATATTGATATGCCTGTTATGGACGGAATCACAGCTACAAAAATCGCACTTAGTTTAAATCCTGAATTAAAAATTATTGCCTTATCCATGTACAACGATCGTAAATATTATTATGAGATGGTGACCGCAGGTGCAAAAGGTTTTGTGTTGAAACAATCGCCCTCGAACAAATTGGAAACCGCAATACGAGAAGTTTATGGCGGAGGCAATTACTTCTCAGAAGAATTATTAAGATCTGTGATCATTGAGATGCAGAGTATTGAAAGTCTTCTTGTTGATGAGAAAAAAAAGCTCATGAAATTGACTGATCGAGAAAGTGATATATTAAAACTCATTTGTCAAGGCCTTACCAATAAAGAACTTGCAAATGAAATATTCGTAAGTGTACGAACCATAGAATCTACAAAATCAAGACTTATGGAAAAAACCAACACTAGAAATAACGCTGGATTGATTATATGGGCTATTAAGAATAAGCTCGTGACCGTTTAAATCCTCAAATGTTTTTATGCACCTTACGCAGTAAATGAAACAAGACCAAGGCC
>JARFRH010000204.1 GCA_029287355.1 Maribacter sp.
GTCCTGAATAAAAGATAAAAGCTTTCCGAATGTCGGAAAGCTTTTTTTTATATTTAAAAAATGAAGTTTTTGGCCAAAATCAGCTCTTTCCTGTTTGGGAAGGGCGAATTGGAAACCGACATGAAGAAATTCCTGATTGCGGGTCTGGGCAATATCGGTGAAAAATACCAGGATACGCGACACAACATTGGATTCACCATACTCGATGCATTGGCCGAAGAGCGCGATGTGGCATTTGAGACCAAAAAATTAGGAGACCTTACCCGCTTCAATCATAAAGGGAGAACGTTTATACTCCTAAAACCCAACACGTATATGAACTTGAGCGGAAAGGCGGTAAGCTACTGGATGAAAATCGAGAAAATCCCACTCGAGAACCTGCTTGTTGTGACGGATGACCTGAATTTACCTTATGGCACGATACGGATCAAGGGAAAGGGCAGCTCAGGAGGCCACAATGGGCTCACCAATATCAACGAGGTCCTTCAGACCCAGAACTACGCGCGGTTCCGGTTTGGGATCGGGAATGAGTATGCCCGCGGCCGACAGGTCGAGCACGTGCTGGGCACCTGGGACGAAGAGGAAAGCGAAAAGCTTCCTGAGCGCCTCGAAAAATCAAGGAAGGCCATCATTTCTTTCGCCATGGCAGGGTTGAACAACACCATGAACACCTTTAATGGGAAGTAATTCGTTATTCTACCGTTGGCAGCAATAAAATTATATCGGTTTTGATCCTTTCATTTCTGATTTTAGCTTGTCAATTCAATTAGAATAAACCGGAGGCAATTGAACAAACAGCACCAGAAAAAATTCGTAGAAAGGCTTCTTTTTACAGCAGGCAACAAAAATGTGAATGCAATGAAAGAGTTGATTTTTGACGGAGCAATTGTTGGGAATACCTCATTTAGTGATAGCTTATGAATGACAAATCAGTGGACCGTTGAAGAACTCTATAACATATATCAAAACGATCAATCCGGGCCATACTTAGAAATAGTTGATGATTACGAGATTATTGTGACAGATCGCATGTCAGTGGTTAAAGTCGATGCTGTAATAAGTTGGTTTGGAGTTCCTGGAAAACGAGAATCGACAATTAATAACTGCTGCGAACAAAGTATAAAAACCATTAAAACGGTTTTTATGCAGGTCCGTTGTAACAAATTACTATAAAATGATTCGAATTAAATAATCGAACTAAATATAATACCTGATTGAAAGAACTTTTAAACATATCAAAAGAACTTTACGGCAGTAAGTTGGTATTGTCTAAAATTAAGAAGATTGAATATAAAAACTATGATAATGCCCCATCGGTAAAACTAGTCCTCTTTGGAACAGAAAAATACATCATTAACGGAAGACCCTACTCGCTCTCGGAAAATCGATTTCTTGTGGTAGACAATAATAGTCAGATAGAATTAAACATGGATGCTGAAAAAGACGTAAAAGGCGTTTGTATCTTTCCGTCTAAACGTCTGCTCAACGATGTAGCCATAACCCGTGTTTCATCTACCGAATCACTTTTGGATCAACCATTTCAAGACTACAATCAAAGGTTGGTACACAGTCTTTTTAGTTTTACAGATACGCGAACAGGTAAGTTTCTTAATCAGAATATCCCAAGAGTGCTTAGCGCCTGTAAGCAAAGAAAGCAAATCAATTTGGACCATTTTTATGTTCAGCTTGCAGAATGTTTGGTCGATGACCAGCTAGAATTGCAAGGCAATCTCAAAAACATCGCTTCTGTTAAGAAATCTACCCAGGAAGAACTATTTAGAAGGGTAACCACAGCCAAAGATTTTATTGTGGATAATTACACCCAGAACATTCTCCTAGACGACCTCGCACAAGTGGCTTTGCTTTCCAAATACCATTTTAACCGCACTTTTAAAGCCCTGTTTCAATTGTCCCCTTACCAATATTTACTGCAGTTGCGATTGGATAAGGCCAAAGAATTGTTACGTCAAGACTATTCTTATAATGAGGTGAGCTCACGTGTCGGTTTTTCGGATGGAAAAAATCTTAGAAAGACTCTAAAAAGAATGGAGTCAAGCTCAAATTAGCAACAATTACCCCCGTCGGTTTTTACAAAGTACCCGTCATTTGCAGGTAATAATTAAAATATTCTATGCAAAAGATGGTTTTAAACAGTTGGGTTATCCTTTTGGCATTCTCAACCCTGGTATTTTCGAGTACGTCAGTGAATAGCCAATCATTGAAGCGTTCTGCCTTTTTGGGAACACAATTGACAAACTTGTCAGCGGCAGAAGAAGGAACAGGGGCCGATTATGGGCTCTATCTTTCACAGATACTTCCCAATGGGAGTTTGGGAGAAATGGGCGTCCCTGCCAACACGGTGCTCCAAAAAATTAACGGAGTCGATATCAAGTCTTTTCAAGATATTCAAATAGCACTTTCGGGTATCAAAGTAGGGGATGATTTAACCATTCATATTTTTGAAAACGGAGTTCAAAGGACCTACACAGGCTTTGCCAAGGGGAAACCCAAGGAAAACAACCCCCACGCCACAGTTGAATATGGAGTGGTGCGATACGACGGCAATGCCCTGCGTTCTTTTTTGTACCTGCCTAATGGGGTAAAGCAACCGCCAGTGGTATTCTTCCTTCAGGGCTATACCTGCCAAAGCATCGAGATGCGCGACAATAATCCCGCAAAACAGCTTATCAACCAATGGATAGAAAAGGGCTATGCCGTCTATTTAGTTGAAAAACCGGGTATGGGCGATAGCGAGAGTGATATTCCCTGCATGGATATTGATTTTAACCAGGAGCTACTCGCATTTGAAAAAGCCTATGAGGCATTGCAGCAAAGCCCAAAGATAGACCGGCAAAACATCTTTTTGTTCGGGCATTCCATGGGTGGAATAATTGCACCACTGCTCGCCCAAAAAACCTCACCAGCAGGCATCATGGTGTTTGGAATTGTGGGAGAAAACTGGTACGATTATATGAAAAGAATATACATCGAACAACCACTAATTTTTGGTAACAACCAAGAGCAAATTAACCAAGATGCACAGTACTACCTCCCCTTTGTAAAGGATTTATTGGTTCACAAAAAGTCCAATTCAGAATTATTGGAAAACCCTGTATATGGAGAACGGTTGAAACAAGATGGCGTGGCCGATAATTTGGCAAACGGTTACTTCATAATGCGACATTATAAATATTGGCAAACCCTAGCCGATGTAGATATTCCGGGCATTTGGGCAAAAGTAAAAGCTCCTGTTTATGTGTTGCACGGCGAATACGATATTCAAGCCATCCATCCCAAGTATGGCGAAATGATAGTGACTAATGTGAACAAGCATGGAGGCAATGCCTTGTTTGAACTAGTCCCAAAAACTGAGCACGCCTTTTTACAATTCGATTCCCGAGACGAGCAACTCAATACACTTAATGGTGGCGGTTATGTGGCAGCTTTTAGCACCCATTTCAATGCTAATATTGCCGTAAAATGTTTGGAATGGATGAACCAACATCGCAAATAAACAGGTTTATGAGGGTCATACTTGTTTCAAGCATGTTGATCTGTAGCGTATTGCTTCAGGCGCAGACCAGTTCGCAAGCATTTCGTCAGACAGTAGAACGATTTAAGAAGGAATATCCCCAACTCAACATCCAACCCTTGACACTCAGTTACGTCACAAATATTCAAAATGTCGCCTCTGCGAAAGAATTGAAAGAACAACAAGGTTTTTTTGAATCCTACCGTGCTG
>JARFRH010000221.1 GCA_029287355.1 Maribacter sp.
GTGTTAAGAAGTGCGCCTGTTGGCACACCTCTTTCCCATAGGAGTTCATCAGTGCCTACATTATAATTAATAAGGTCTAGATCCGAGTCGTTTTCGAAAGTGAACCTGTCATTGATTGCACCAGGTTCATTTAAAAAGAAGTTGGTTTCTATATTGTTATTGTCGTCAAAAGCATCGCTGACAATGGTTACGGAAGCATTTAGTGTTATTGCACCAATAGTAGAAATATTGAATGACGGAAATGGAATCGTTATCATTTCGCCAGGCGCAAGCGAACCAGTCCAATCAAAATTTTCCGGAGCACCATCATTCACATTATAAGTAAAGTTTGCAGTGGTTATAGGATTAACGCCCATATTTTCTACGGTTATTTCTGGAAGCGTTCCATTACAAAAAACCATGTTTTCATTTGGTAAAATACGCACTACACGAATATCATCGTCGGGATCTTGAATAGGAATTGGAGACTGCCATATACCTCGACCAAAGGTCGATGCTGTAATCAAACCGGCATCAAGCGATATTTCTAAATCACTGACGGCAGTATTTGGCAAACCTGTAAAATAATCCTCCCATTCTGTCAAAGTATCATCGATGCGATATACACCAAGGTTGGTTCCCACATAAATGGGATTATCTGCGTCTCTCCCTTGATGTGTAATGGACAGGTAAGCTTGATCTGTCGGAAGATTTTGAGTAATTTCTTCTATAGTCTCAGTATTTCCCTCGATGGTCAATTTAAAAACCCCTCTTAAGTTCTGCTGCAGTTTTTGTGGAATTCCAACCCGATTGGAGGTTGTTACATACAAAATATTACCATCCGTGCTGTTAATCGCCAAATCAGAAATATCTGAATCAAACTGGTGTAATATCGAAAAAATATTCCCGCCATTTGTACTCCGAAAAATGGTTTCATTTACTACGGCATAAACAAGTGTGGGATCATTCGGGTCAATCTCCAAATCATCTAAATTCGAAGACCCAACACCAGACAGTTTTTCCCAGGCATTCCCGTTAAGTTTATATACACCATCAAACCCGGCTAAAACCTCCCCTTCGCTATTTATAGCAAGGGGTGTAATCCAATTGCCTTGAACTCCTGGCGCTCCAACAGACCCATATGATTGTCCTGAATTGTTGGAAAAAAAAAGAGGGTTGCCAAATTGCGCGAAACCATAAATTAGATTACTGTTCGATGGGTCTATCTCATAATCCATACCGTCTCCGCCGGTATAGACGTTCCAACTTCCATTATCGCGAACGAACCCAGCGTTATCTTGTAGGCCACCTGCCATTTTACTGGCGTCATTTTTTGCAACTGATAGGCGATAGAATTGGCTAATAGCAATGCCAGCGGTACGATCAGTGAATGTAGTTCCTCCATCGGAAGAAACATAGATACCGCCATCACTACCGCAAAAGAGGTCTCCGTTAAAAAATTTTAACGTGTGTATATCCGCATGGGTATAAGAAGGGGTATCTTCGAACCATTGATTGAGTTGATTAAAACTATCACCGCCATTGGTACTTTTCCAGATATTCAGACAACCGATGTATAGTTCATCTTCATCGGAAGGATTTACCTCAATGGCCAAATCAAACCAAGCTTGACTCGATTCCAAAATATCGATAGCATTCGCTGTTTCCGAAAATGTAGCCCCGCTGTCAGTGGATTTGAACAAACCTTGGTACGCAAAATTATTTGCCCCAGTCATAGCACTAATCATGTACACTACGGCTGAATTGGCAGGTGAAACACCCAAGGCTAATCTGCCTGAAGTCGTAGGCAGGTTTTCGGAAGTTTGAGTAAAATTTTCACCACCATCGCGTGAAACAAAAAAGTTATTCTTGTTAACGGCGTAAATGGTTTGGGGGTCTCCCGGTTTCAACTTGAAGTCAGTAATATTTCCGCCCTGTTTTATTTGCCAGGTGGCACCTCCATCTTCCGATTTTTGGAGCCCATCACTCGTGCCTGCCCATATGATATCGGAATTTGACTGGTCGATGACAATTTCATTCATCAAGAAACTGACAATACCTGCGGAAGGTACTAAACCTGTTGCATTCCAAGTTGATCCGCCATCGACAGATTTGAAGGCACCGATGCTAAAAGAATCAGATGCATCATCGTCACCCGTGGCGATATAGATAATATTTGAATCATTTGGATCCACGGCGATACCGGAAACACCGATCTGTGGGAAATCATCGAATAAATTGGTCCAGGTAGTACCTGCGTTTGTCGTTTTCCAAATACCTCCCGCTGGCGCACCTACATACCAGGTATCGGGGTTGTTTGGGTCTACCGTGATTGCATTTACCCTACCTTGACCTGGCAAGGCTCTCGACAATGATCCGTGCGAAAATGGGCCAATTGATGTCCAGCTGCTCGTCGGATTCACGGCCTTGCCACTTTGGTCACGCTTTTTTTTGAAACTTTCCCAATATTCGGATGACGAGGGTAAAGTTCCATCAGAATGCGCTAGCTGCTCCCAATAGGTTTTCCACCTCATGAAAGGTTTGTACCCACTTCCTTTTTTATTTGGATCTCGGTTTTTCCAATAGTTGTCAAAAGAATCTGAAATTTCGTAAATGGTATAGGATCGGTTTTCGGTTTTCGACGTTATCGAGCCTTCTTTTTTGGATAATTCTTGCATCCAAGGGGCGCTTTGATTGTATTGTGCACTTGCAAAGCTGAAGACCAAGAATGTAATGGGGAGTATTAATTTTTTCATATTTTATTAAATGAGGCAATAAAAAATCCAATGTAAAAATTCTTGTCAGAAACTTTGAAGGATGTTTTTAATTCTATTTTCAAAGCCAATTTCTAAATTTAAGATGAGCCAGCGAATCTTTTTTGACGCAAAGGGCTTTACCAAGGCATTTTAGGCTTAGTGCAATGGTAGTTATTAAGCAAGTATTTATAAATTGCAGCAATTCCTTTTTAACCAACTAGTTTTGGTCTTATATGGCTCAATATATAAAAATATATGAAGAAAATCCCAATCCCAAGGAAATCAAAAGGGTCGTGGATACACTTCGAAAGGGAGGATTGGTAATTTACCCCACTGATACGGTGTATGGGCTGGGTTGTGATATTACCAACACGAAAGCCTTGGAGCGGATAGCAAGAATTAAGGGTATTAAGTTGGCAAAGGCCAATTGGTCTTTCATTTGTGCTGATTTGAGCAACTTATCGGATTATGTGCGCCAGATCGATACAGCCACATTTAAAATTCTAAAACGCGCGTTACCGGGCCCGTATACCTTTATTCTTCCAGGAAACAATAAACTCCCCAAGGCCTTTAAGAAAAAAAAGACAGTTGGTATTCGCGTTCCCGATAACAATATTGCCCATGCCATAGTTGTTGCATTGGGCAATCCAATAGTCTCCACTTCGATTCGGGATGAGGACGAGTTTTTGGAGTACACGACGGATCCTGAATTGATTTTTGAGAAATGGAAAAATATCGTTGATATCGTTATTGATGGTGGTTATGGAGGTAATATGGCTTCAACCGTTATTGATTTATCTCAAGATGAACCTGAAGTAGTTCGAGAGGGTAAGGGCGATTGGGATATTCTTTAAACAAAAAAAGTGCACCCTGCGGTGCACTTTTCACATTTCTAATGCGATTAAAGTCTTAATTATTTATCGCTGGGTCTTTCATGCCTTCTTCGATCATACTATAGAACTGATCGATTTTTGGAAGTACTACAATACGGGTTCTTCTATTCTTTGATTTTTCAGTGCCGGATATTGGAACAAATTCAGCTCTACCAGCTGCAGTCATTCTTTTTGGATCTACACCATAATCATTTTGTAAAATACGAACTACTGCTGTGGCCCGCTTTGTACTTAGATCCCAGTTATCTAACAAAACCCCTTTTCTGTAAGGTACATCATCCGTATGGCCTTCCACCATAAATTCAAAATCGGGCTTATTGTTGACCACTTGCGCAACTTTGCCTAATACTTCTTTTGCCCTGCTCGTGATATTATAGCTTCCACTACTGAACAATAGCTTATCGGAAATGGATACGAAGACCACTCCTTTTTCAACACTGATCGTGATATCCTCATCGTCCAAATTACCAAGAACGCCTTTAAGGCTTTGTACTAGTGAAAGGTTGACAGAATCCCTTCGCGTGATGGCATCGTTCAACTTGCGTATCGTCAAATCTTTTTCTTGGAGGCTTTCCAATGATTTTTCCAGGTTTTCAGCACCTTTTGTCGTAAGCGTCGTCAAATTACCCATGTTGTTGATGAGCTCTTGATTGTTAGCTTTAAGAAAAGAATTTTGATCTTCCAATGTCTGCAATCTTGAAGTTGCCGTTGCCTTTTCCTCCAAACAAGAATTTAGCTTCACTGTTGCCGAATTCAATAAATCTTGTGCTTCCTTGTGTTGTGCCTCTAGATCCTTGAATTTTTTCTGAGATACACATGACCCTAATAATAGTGTCAATCCTAAACAGCCTAAAATGATTTTTTTCATAATGATGTGATAAATATTAATTGTGTTATTTGTTTCTAGTTCTTTGAAATACGAGACAAAACTATAGAATAGCGCACTTCTTGGTAATCAAAATTAGTTAATCTTTTACTAATACGTTAAATTTCTTTACATGATGTACGAAGTGAGACCAAACAATGGATTTCGTAGTGTAGTACTTTAGTACAAAATTGGCTTTTTCCCTTTTCCTGTTCATTTTCCTGAATTGCCTATAAAAGCTAAGGTGAGCCCGCAAGATTGCCAAACAGTGATTGAATTTGAATTGAAGGATAAAACGCAGTGCCGCAATTCCGTCTAAAAGCAATCTCGCCCAAATTATTAATAAAGCTCTACCCCTTGGTAGGTTTTTGGTGATTGAGAACAATGAATTTCTAAAATTCAAATAAGTCTTCTTAGGATTCATATTGCTCAAGGTCGACCCCCCCAAATGGTACACCCATGAGGTGCCGACGTAGTAAACTTTATAACCATTGTTTTTAGCACGCCAACAAAGATCCACTTCTTCCTGATGGGCAAAATAGTCTTCATCAAAACCACCAAGACGATTAAAAGTTTCTCTTTTGATAAACATACATGCTCCGGTCGCCCAAAAAATTTCACATGTATCATTGTATTGACCTTCATCTTTCTCCAAGGCTTGAAAGATGCGTCCTCTACAGAATGGATAGCCCAAACTGTCAATGAATCCTCCAGCCGCACCTGCATATTCAAAATGATCTTTTCGCTTTAGGTCTAATATTTTGGGTTGTATGATAGCTGCGTCGGGTAGCTCTTGAAAAGCCTTCCTTATAG
>JARFRH010000297.1 GCA_029287355.1 Maribacter sp.
ACGAGATGGAATTGTTCGTCTCGTGGGCTCGGAGATGTGTATAAGAGACAGCGCGATAATATACCATCATTGGGTTCTTTTTCCTTTTTGATATAGGTATTCGCGTCAAGTGCAAGTAGCCAAATCCCGTTTGCAGGTTCCACCAAATAGCTAATGTCGGGAAATGGGGTGTCATTTTCAGGGATTAAATAACTTCTGTTTTCCAAGGAAGCCGATTTATTTGCCTCCTGAAAATTATAAGTGTTTTAGGTGTAGTCGGAAAAGGGGGATTCCCAATAGTGGTTGTTCTTTTGAGGAAAAAACCCAAAATCACCTAACAATCCTACAATTCCCTGGTATCCCAAATTTTGAATATCTCTTGTAATCACCGCCGGATGTGCTTCGCTTGAATCCAATTTATGTAGATCTGAATGCGATAGTAAGGGCTGACGTATTCCGCCTTCCCCTAAAAAATCAAGCTTTCCATCATGATGGTCATATGTTCACAATGTCATGGTTTCCTGTAATCAAGAAAAATGAAAGACCGTGCACTTCGGAATATTGATCCAAAATCCGTTTCAACCCCTGTATATGTATTGGTTGTCCATCATCAGAGAAATCCCCTGGAAGCAGCACATACTTTACATTTCTGTGTACCACGTCGTCCAAGGCAGCCAAAAAGGCAAAATAGTTTTCGTTGAAAATTCTAGTGGAACGCAATTGCGATCCCATGGTTCTAATGAAAGCATACGTACCATTTTCTGGATTTCTTATGCCGCGGAAATCACTATCCTTGAGCTTGCCATAAACATCTTGTAGGTGAACGTCCGCGATTACGGCTATTTTGATACCTTCTATAGGCAATTCTTTTTTTGAGGCACAGGAACACACGAATGGGCACAGAGCTAAAAGTCCATAGTATGTTGTGCGTTTTAGGAAGTCCATAACTTGGCGAGACAAGCGCCTATATTTGATAAATCAATATAAAAATAGTGCTTATAGGAAGGATAGCATTATCAAGCTTATGCAAAGGTTTGCATGGATGGAAACTTTACCCATCGTCGAAAAATATTGTCCCATTTTGTATCCCTTTTAATATTCTGGTTAATTGACATTTTGAGCGATTGTTGTCATTATAGTAAAGCAACTCGTCGACAAAATAAAACGATTTTGAATTCCAGATAACAGAATAAAATAACTCCAATAGCAAGCGAAACAAATTTTAGTACTACAAACCACAATTCCTTGCCAAACTAATCTGTTGGCGAGGCTAAATTTTTATTCTTGTTCCAAACCCCTCCTCAATACAGCGAATTCATGTGGGCGGGGTCCTCGTAGTTTACCCTTAACGCGATCCAAGATCTCTTACAAAAATGGAGTACTTGGCTAACAGGGCGATTTATTGTTAAAAAATTGTTAAATAGAATAAATTTGATTATTTTCATGGTTCATAATAACCAACCAAAATGAACAGATCAGAGAAATTATTTGCGTCTAGAGTACTGATTGGGGCATTGACCATATGTTTTGTAATGATTTGCTATGTGGTCTATGCCGAGTATGCTACCGAAATACAGCATGAATTGTTTGTTGCGATTACCAAGACATTCCCGAATTTGGACCAAGAGCTCGCAGGACTATAAACCGCTCACCCTAATTGCCACCTGTCTGAGTTCTGATATTGGGGCTATTCTCGACTTTTACAATCAAAAAAAAAGACCCTTCATTGCGAAGAGCCCTGTTTATTATAGTCGAATGATTTTAAGCTAAATAGGTGGGTTAAGATTTTGAGGGAACTGAGTCATAAGGTCTAAAAGACACCAAAGGCCCAAAGAATAAGTGCGACCACTACGGAAAGTAAAATACCTACCAAAACCACCACCATTATACTTAGGAAACCATTTAACATCCGAATACCTGGAGTAATTTGCTGTTCCATTTTCTTATAGTTTTCTCTAATTTACAAAATTGATGGCAAAATAGTGTGTTAATTGGCCAATATTTCGACTAACTGACTTGTTTATAGTATGTTCGTTCGATATAATGCCAATATTATCGGCAAAATGAAGAGAACTAATTACTGGCTTTGTGCACTTTTTCCACTTAATTTTTTACTCAATTCCTCTAAGGAAAGACCTTTTGTTTCGGGCATCATAAAGAGTACGAAAAGCAATTGTAAAACCATCATTCCTGCAAAAAAGACAAAAATAGGCCATGGGTTCTCCTTGAAGATACCGTTATTCTCATCTAGGAAAATAGGGGTTATCAATGTTATTATGGCCGCAAACACCCAATGTGTTCCCGAGCCCCAGGCCTGACCCGAAGCCCTGACTTTTTGAGGAAATATTTCCGAAATAAAAACCCATATTACCGCACCTTGTCCAATCGCATGCGAGGCTATGAAAACTAAAATAAACGTCAGTAATAGGGCAGAACTTGCTCCTGTAAAGAAACACCAAGCAACCATACCTAAACTAATGATATAGCCTAAAGAGCCTATTTTCATAAGCTGCTTCCGACCCAGCTTATCGATAAGCCATACGCCTACAAAGGTAAAAGCAAGATTCACAATGCCAATAGCAATAGAACTAAAGAGCGATTCTTGAGAAGCTAATCCTGCGCGCTCTAAAATTTCAGGTGCGTAGTACAGTACGAAATTGATGCCGGATAATTGATTGAAAAAGGCAAATAAGAACGCTAGAAGCAAAGGTATTTTGTACTTGCCGGAAAAGAACCCTTCTTTTGTTCGGGTTATTGTAAGGCTCTCTTTAATTTCATTCAACTTTGTTTGGGCCTCGCTATCCTCATAAAGCATTTTAAGGGTTTCTAGAGCCCGCTTACCATCTTGCCTATTGATGGCCAGCCATCTAGGACTATTAGGAATTTGTAATACCATGATCGTATAAAGAATTGCAGGAATGGCTTCTACACCCAACATCCATCGCCAGTCATTGCTTCCCCCTAAACCTTGCAATAAATAGTTGGAGATAAAAGCGATCAAAATACCCAACACTAAATTGAACTGATACAGACCGCCTAGTTTACCGCGGTTTTTTGGCGAGGAGATTTCGGAAATATAGATTGGTGCCGCAACCGAAGACGCTCCAACACCCAGTCCTCCTATAAAACGAAAAAAGGAAAACATATAGGGGTCGGTCGCAAAAGCGGACCCCAATGCCGATGTGGCATATAAAATACCGATCCAAAATAAGGTTTTCTTTCTGCCGAATTTATCACAGGGTACTCCTCCCAATAGGGAGCCTACTACGGTGCCCCACAATGCCATTGACATAATAAATGTACCATGAAACCAAGGGGAGGTATTCCAAAGTTCCTTGATCGGCAAGTTGGCTCCACTGATAACAACAGTGTCAAAGCCGAATAGAAATCCTGACAGGGCGGCAGTCAGGGCAATGCGAAAGATTTTGGAATTCATGGTTCAAGTTTGTTGGTCTGCGTAAAACTAACAAAAAAACCGAGACAATTTTCAGGGAATCCTATAGAATAGAACGGCAACCATAGGGCGCAGCGTATCGGAAGCTTTCTTTTTTTTCTTCTTGATTTCCTTGTCTTGTGGGGTTTTTAGCTGTTCTGCGGCAGTATCTTTTTGAACCGTATTTTCTATTTTTATCTGCTGTGACGGGGGTGCAGCATTTTCTTTTGGAAGTGATTTGTGCCTTTCGCCGATAGTCTCTCGACAGGAAAGAAAACATAGGAAAAGCGCTGTAATCAATACAGAAAATAGGGTATATCGCATAATTAATCAACAATGGGGTCAGAGTAATGTACGGATGTGATCCATTATTTGGATGCTTGCCCCTTTGTTTTTAGTGATATATGATGCGTTTATTTGTCCTGTTCTTTTCAACAGTTCTGAGTTGTCAAGTAGTTTTTTGAGTATTTCGCCTAGACTCCGGCTATCTTGAATCGGGAGTATTCCTTTTTGCGCAACTAAGTCTTCCGCTTCTTGGAAGCCTTCATAGTTAGGGCCGATAATAACGGGAATTCCGTAAACAGCTGGTTCTAATGTGTTGTGCAATCCGGTAGAAAATCCTCCGCCTATATAGGCGATATCGGCATAGTTGTATATTTTGGTTAGCATGCCAATATTGTCGACGATGAGTACGTCATAATTGTGAACCGTCTTCAAGTTACTATTTGAAAAAAGAACTGTTTTCTTTGAAATCGATCCTGCAAGACCCAAAATTTTCTCCTTTTCTATTTTATGGGGTGCTAAAATATATTTGAGTTTTTTTGAAGTCGTATTAATGAAATCGAGTAAGATAGCTTCATCTTCTCCCCATGTGCTTCCAGCTACAAGGCAAAGAGTATCATTCTTAAAAGTTTCAATTATGGGTAAGGTGTTATCTCTTTCTAAAATTTCAGATACACGGTCCAATCTGGTATCACCGTTTACGGTAGTGTTTACGATATTGATCGATTTGAGTAGTTCTTTTGATTTTTCATTCTGCACAAAAATGTGTGAAAAGGCAGCTAAAGATTTCCTCATGAAATTGCCGTACCATTTGAAATAGACCTGTTCTTTCTTGAAAATAGCTGAGATTAACAAAGAAGGAATTTTTCTTGATTCAAGCCCCATCATGTAATTCGGCCAAATTTCGTATTTCACGAATAAGACAAGTTTTGGCTGTGTTAGTGCCAAAAATCTTTTCACATTGCCTTTAGTGTCCAAAGGGAGATATGCAACTACATCTGCGGCCGAGGTGTTTTTCTTCACTTCATAACCCGAAGGGGAAAAAAACGTGATTAGAATTTTATAGGACGGTTTTTCTATTCTTAGTTTTTCGATAATCGGGAGCCCTTGCTCGAATTCTCCTAAGGAGGCGACATGAACCCATATGATGTTATCACTCTGAGAAATTGACTTCTCAAGAATCGAGAAGGTTTCCTTTCTGCCCTCAACGAATAATTTCATTTTCGGACTCACTTTCGCAAGAAGTTTCAAATGAAACCAGGCAATATGTACGATAAGATTATAGATAAAAGCCAACAGTAAATCCTTTGCCGCTAAAATACACTTCTTTCGATGAAAACTGATTGAGAGACCGTTTGGAAATGCGTGATTAGCTTCGAAGCTTTGGAGTTACAGGTGATTTTTGCTGCCAGTAGGCAGTCAGGGATGCGGTTCTAGGCAAAATTCTCTAGCATAACCATAGCAACGATATATCTCGATAGCTATCGGGATTAATGAAGAAAAGCGCAAAATGGAACTTCAAAAATAATCGGCATATTTTCAAATAGTCTCTGGACTCGGTTTCGTATTTTTGTACTAAATAAGTCCTCAGCGCAAATAAACAAAAATCCATGAAGAAAATCCAAATGGTAGATCTCAATGGTCAATACCAAGCTATCAAAGAGCAAGTAAATACTTCCCTTGCTACTATTATGGAAACCTCCGCCTTTATCAACGGTCCAGATGTGAAAGCTTTTCAGCAAGAGTTGGAGAATTATTTGGGAGTAAAACATGTAATTCCCTGTGCAAATGGAACGGATGCCTTGCAGATTGCAATGATGGGTCTTGGCCTAGAACCTGGCGATGAGGTGATTACCGCTGATTTTACTTTTGCGGCTACTGTTGAGGTGATCGCCTTATTGCAATTGACACCAGTTTTGGTTGATGTGGAGCCGGATACATTCAATATAGATATAGCGGCCGTAGAGCGTGCGATAACCCAGAAAACAAAAGCAATCGTACCAGTGCATCTTTTCGGACAATGCGCAAATATGGATGCGATTTTGGAATTGGCCGAAAAGCATAACCTATATGTTATTGAAGATAATGCTCAAGCCATTGGGGCCAATTATACTTCTAAAAATGGCAAGAAGCAGAAAGCGGGCACAATAGGTCATGTGGGCTCAACATCATTCTTTCCTTCAAAAAATTTAGGTTGTTATGGTGATGGTGGGGCAATTTTCACCAATGACGATGAATTGGCTTATACTTTAAGAGGAATCGTCAATCATGGCATGTATAAAAGATACCATCATGATGTGATAGGGGTGAACTCAAGGCTTGACTCCATGCAAGCAGCTGTCTTGCGGGCAAAACTCCCCAAATTAGACGGATACTGTGCAGCACGAAGAGAGGCCGCTCGTAAATACAACAAAGCTTTTGAGGGGCAAGAGCATATCATAAGACCAAAAACCGTGAATGGGTGTGGAGGTATTTGTGATACCTGTGATTGTCATGTTTTTCATCAATATACCCTGAAAATCACCAATGGAAAACGTGATGGGTTGGCAGAACACTTTAACCAAAATGAGATTCCTTATGGGGTATACTATCCTATTCCCTTACATAGACAAAAAGCTTATCTGGATGATAGATATGATGAAGCTGATTTTCCAGTAACCAATCAATTGATACATCAAGTAATCTCTTTGCCAATGCATACAGAGCTTGATGATGAACAGATTAACCACATTACCGCTACCCTAATCGAGTATGTTAATGGGTAATCAATTATATGAGTAATTTTGTGCCTTGCAATAGAATGCCAATTAAAAGTAGTACATGAAAATCTTAGTAACAGGCGGTTTAGGATTCATAGGATCTCATACCGTAGTTGAATTACAAAATGAAGGCTTTGAAGTGATCATCATCGATGATTGCTCCAATTCATCGGAAGGTGTTTTAGAGGGAATCGTGGCCATCACCGGAAAGAAACCTATTTTCGAAAAACTTGATCTCAAAGAAAAAGATTTGGTGAAGAATTTCTTCAAAAGACACCATGATGTTGAAGGAGTTATTCATTTCGCTGCTTCCAAGGCAGTCGGTGAAAGCGTTGAAAACCCCTTATTGTATTACGAGAATAACATAGGAACCTTGGTATATATTCTACAGGAGTTAACGAAGAAAGAAAAATCCAGCTTCATTTTTAGCTCCTCATGTACGGTGTATGGGCAGGCAGACGAAATGCCAATCACAGAAAGTGCCCCTGTCAAAACAGCTGAATCACCTTATGGCAATACCAAACAAATGGGAGAGGAGATTATTGCCGATACCTGTAAAGTAACGCCTGAATTACAAGCAATATCACTTCGTTATTTCAACCCTATGGGCGCACATCCGAGTGTTGAAATTGGAGAACTTCCCAAGGGAGTACCACAGAACTTAGTGCCTTTTATTACCCAAACCGGTATTGGATTGCGAGAAGAATTGTCGGTTTTTGGAGATGATTATCCAACTCCCGATGGCACCTGCATAAGGGATTACATTCATGTTGTGGATTTAGCAAAGGCCCATGTGGTGGCACTGAAAAGGCTATTGAGCGGAAAAAATGAAACGAATTACGAAGTATATAATTTAGGTACGGGAAAGGGAAGTTCGGTATTGGAAGTCATCACTAGTTTTGAAAAAGTATCGGGTACAAAGTTGAACTATAAAATTGTAGACCGTCGACCAGGAGACGTCATATCTGCCTATGCCGATACCACCAAAGCAAATGAGGTTCTTGGATGGAAAGCACAATCTACTTTAGACGAAGCGATGAAATCAGCTTGGGATTGGGAACAAAAAATCAGAAAATAATTTGAAATAGAAATAACAGCATAGTTGTTGGGCGAAGTAAGAAGTGAGTGCGGAGAAATAGTTGTATATTTCTTCGCATTTTTGATTTAAACCAACCTCATTATGAAAAAAACTCTGTTCATCATCTCGCTTTTTTCACTGACATTCATTTCAGCACAAGACCTTTATCTGCAATGCGGAAGTATTGTTGACACTGACACTGGTAAAATTTTAAAAGAAAAGACCATTGTTGTTTCCGGTAATAAAATCAAGAGTGTACAAAACGGATTCGTAAATGGATCTGGGAGTGATAAAATAATCGACTTGAAAAGTAAAACCGTACTGCCTGGTTTTATTGATATGCATGTGCATATTGAAGGGGAGTCTAGTCCCACAAGATACTTAGATCGTTTTACCAAAAATCCTGCGGATATTGCTTTTCAATCTACGGTTTATGCCGAGCGAACACTTCTGGCAGGTTTTACAACGGTTCGCGATTTGGGAGGCTCCGGTGTCAATATTGCCCTTCGAAATGCTATTAATAAAGGCGTTGTGAAGGGCCCAAGAATCTTTACGGCAGGCAAGACCATAGCTTCCACAGGAGGTCATGGAGATCCTACCAATGGAATGCGAGAAGACCTAAAAGGTAATCCTGGCCCAAAAGAAGGCGTGGTCAATTCTCCTGAAGACGCAAAAAAAGCCGTGCGCCAACGTTACAAAGACGGTTCGGATTGCATCAAGATAACTGCTACAGGTGGCGTGATGAGCGTTGCCAAAAACGGACAAAATCCGCAGTTTACCATTGAAGAGATTAAAGCAATTACCGCAACGGCCAAAGACTATGGGTTTCTTACAGCTGCCCATGCCCACGGTGACGAAGGAATGCGAAGAGCGGTATTGGGCGGCATAAAAACGATAGAGCACGGTACGCTAATGAGCGAGGAAACAATGGATTTGATGGTGAAGCACAACACCTTTCTTGTGCCCACGATTTCCGCTGGCAAAGCAGCGGCGAAAATGGCCGATATTCCAGGATTTCTGCCCCCTGTCGTTGCAAAAAAAGCACGCGAAATAGGTCCTGTTAGTCAGATTACTTTTGGTAAAGCCTATAAGAAAGGAGTTTCCATTGCCTTTGGAACAGATGCAGGAGTTTCTCGACATGGAGACAATGGAAAAGAATTTGGGTTCATGCATGAAGCAGGTATGCCTATTATGGAAACCATACAGGCAGCTACAACCACTAATGCAAAACTTTTGGGAATGGAAAATGAACTAGGACAACTAAAAGCTGGATTCTTGGCCGATATTGTTGCCGTTGATGAAGACCCTACCAAAAACGTGAGCACCATGGAAAATGCTGTTTTTGTCATGAAGGAGGGCGTAGTGTATAAAAAGTAGGTAATGAATTTTGACTTTTCCAATAGCGAGGAAATCCTAGATGCGGCTAAGACCGAGAACCTCTACAGAAAATTGGTGATTCAATTACGGAAAGATTTTGGGCTCGCAAATATCGAGATTCAAATTTCCAATGCCCAAGATTCTAGAGGGTTACAATCGCTTATCCGTGAAAAAATCTATTACCTGATTCTTGAGAAATTCGATGCCTATCTTCATCTACTTTATATCATAGACGTACCTGAAAGTGCCTTCAAGAATATTCATCTGACCGATGTTGTAGAGGTTTCCGAACAAATGACTTTTTCCATTCTAAAACGAGAATTACAAAAGGTGTGGTTTAAGAAAAAGTATACCCCTAGAAATATACCCTAATAAAAGGCACCCAAGCATTTAAATAGATACTATCTTCATTATCGTGCAAGACATTGTAGCGAATGCCTATTGTTGCAAAGTTAGTGGTATAACCTGCCCCAATGAAAAGAGCGGGAGACCAATAATCATTTTCAAAAGTACCCCCTATTGTCTGAATCGAAGAATTGACACGTAATTGTTCAAATTCACCTGATAGCTGAATCTGAGGGATAGGGTTGGCCAAAACAATCACAGTTGGCCCATAGGCCCAAAAATTCTGGTTGTCGAATTGGTAAAAGTTGATATTAGCTGCTAGTCCGGCAGCAAAAACTTCATTGAATTGATAAATTGCGCTGGGCGCAATGGAACCACTAAAACCACCATTTGAAAAACCTAAGCCTATGCCACCTCCAAATCTCACCTTATTCCAGAAGTCACTTTTCGCATTTGGGTTTTGTGCAAGACAGAAACAACTGAGGAACATTAGAAAAATGCACGTGAATATTTTTTTAAGAGGTCGATGTTTAATCCATGTCATATTTTTTGATTTTTGATAGGAATTCCTTCCTAAGATACTACTAGATATGGTAAATGTTGTATTTTTGACGAACTTTTATATGGTTGACATAGAAATGTTTTATGGATAAATATTCCTTTTTAAATGCCGCGCACACTTCTTTTTTTGCGGAATTATATGACAAGTATTTAACGAACCCCGATAGTATTGAACCTAGTTGGCGTGCTTTTTTCCAAGGCTATGATTTTGGAATGGAAAGTTCATTGGAGGAACTCGATTTTTCTAGCGATGATGGAATTGCCCAGTCTGGGATGCCACAATCGCTTCAAAAAGAGTTTCAGGTGCTCAAATTGATTGATGGTTATCGAAGTAGAGGGCATTTGTTTACCAAAACGAATCCCGTACGCGATAGACGACAGTATAGCCCTACTTTAGATATTGAGAATTTTGGTTTGGCCGAAATTGACTTGGATGCGGTTTTTACCGCAGGTGAAATCTTGGGTATAGGTTCAACCAGTCTCAGAAATATTATCAAGCACCTCACTAGTATTTATTGTGATGCCATTGGTGTGGAGTATATGTACATTCGTAAGCCGGAACGTGTCGAATGGATTCAAAACTGGATTAATGTCAATGTTAATCACCCTAATTTCGACAGCAATCGAAAAAAACATATCCTTAAAAAACTCAGTCAAGCCGTTTCTTTTGAGAGTTTCTTGCACACCAAATACGTAGGTCAAAAGCGATTCTCACTTGAGGGGAATGAATCGTTGATACCTGGTTTGGATGCTATTGTTGAACGGGCCGCCGAAATGGGTGTTGAGCAATTTGTCATGGGTATGGCCCATAGAGGGCGTTTGAATGTGTTGACCAATATTTTCGGAAAAGCTGCTAAAGATATTTTCAGCGAATTCGATGGAAAAGATTACGAGCAAGAAATCTTTGATGGGGATGTGAAATATCATTTGGGTTGGACGTCGGACAGAAAATCGGATAGTGGGAGTAAAATAAAAATGAACATCGCGCCAAACCCTTCACATTTAGAAACCGTTGGTGCGGTTGTTGAAGGTATAGCAAGGGCAAAACAAGATAGTCACTATGGTGATGATTTCTCGAAGGTGTTGCCCATCGTTGTTCATGGTGATGCTGCAATTGCAGGTCAAGGGCTCATTTACGAGGTTGTTCAAATGGCCAATTTGGATGGCTACAAAACCAACGGCACCATTCATATTGTTGTAAATAACCAAATTGGCTTCACGACAAATTATTTAGATGCTCGTACCTCCACCTATTGCACTGATGTTGGTAAAGTCACATTGAGCCCGGTATTGCACGTGAATTCAGATGACGTCGAAGCCGTTGTGCATGCATCACTTTTTGCATTGGAATATCGCATGCGATTCAATGGTGACGTTTTCTTGGATTTGTTAGGATACCGAAAGTACGGTCATAACGAAGGTGATGAGCCGCGTTTTACGCAACCTAAATTATATAAGGTCATTGCAAAACACCCAAACCCTAGGGAAATCTATGCCGCTAAATTACTTTCGGAAGGCATAATCGAAGACGGATTTGTCAAGCAACTGGAAAATGAATACAAGGCTTCTTTGGAAGAGGAATTAGAAGATTCTAGAAAGGAAGACAAGACGGAGATTACGCCTTTCATGGCGGATGAATGGAAGGGATTTGAAAATGTACGTGAATGGGAAATGATGGATGCCGTTGATACTACTTTCAATGAGAAAAAGTTGACTGCGATTGCCAAAGTTATCACTGAGCTGCCTAAGGATAAAAAATTCTTGCGTAAGGTTGAAAAGTTGGTAAACGACCGAAAGAAGATGTTTTTTGAGACCAATAAGCTTGATTGGGCCATGGGTGAACTGTTAGCTTATGGTTCGTTAGTCGAAGAAGGATTTGGCGTGCGAATATCGGGTCAGGACGTGGAGCGTGGAACTTTCTCACACCGGCATGCCGTCATGAAAGTCGAGGAAAGTGAAGAAGAGGTTTTATTGTTGAACCATATTTCAGATAAACAGGGCAAATTCCAAATTTATAATTCCCTTTTGTCTGAATATGCGGTAGTTGGTTTTGACTATGGCTATGCGATGGCAAGCCCGAATACGCTGACCATATGGGAAGCCCAATTTGGTGACTTTAGTAACGGTGCCCAAATCATGATCGACCAATACATTTCAGCAGCCGAAGACAAATGGAAATTACAAAACGGATTAGTGATGTTGCTTCCGCATGGTTATGAAGCTCAAGGAGCTGAACATTCGTCAGCCCGTATGGAACGTTATTTGCAGCTTTGTGCTAGAGACAATATGTACATAGCGGATGTCAGCACACCTGCACAGGTATTCCATATTTTTCGTAGACAAATGAAGGCGAATTTTAGAAAGCCACTTGTGATATTTACTCCCAAAAGTCTACTGCGCCATCCAAAGGCTGTTTCTACCGTTGATGAATTCGCAAATGGCAGTTTCCAAGAAGTTATCGATGATGCTTCGGCCGATGTGAAGCATATTAAATCTTTGGTTTTTTGCACAGGTAAATTCTATTATGACCTTCTAGCAGTAAAAGAAAATCATAATCGAGATGATGTAGCCTTGGTAAGGGTCGAACAATTGTTTCCAGTACCCGCTGTCCAAATGAAGGAAATCATCAAGAAATACAAGAATGCGGATGATTTGGTATGGGCACAAGAAGAACCGAGAAATATGGGTGCTTGGAGTCATATGATGATGCATTTCGATGAGGCGCATAAATTTCGAGTTGCAAGTAGGCGATTTTATGCCTCACCCGCTGCAGGCAGTGCCGTCAGGTCTAAAAAACGTCACCAACAAGTCATTGATTACGTTTTTGATAGGTCTAAAGACAATATGACCAGGTTAGTAAAGAAAAAATAATACAGCTAATTACAGAATATTATGATTTTAGAAATGAAAGTCCCATCTCCGGGGGAATCGATTACCGAAGTTGAGATAGCCGAATGGTTAGTGGAAGATGGCGATTACGTAGAAAAAGATCAGGCCATTGCCGAAGTTGATTCCGATAAGGCTACATTAGAGTTGCCTGCAGAACAAAGTGGAATCATCACCTTAAAAGCAGAGGTTGGCGACGCAGTAGAAGTAGGGGCTGTTGTGTGCTTGATAGATACCGGGGCAGCGAAACCTGAAGGCGATACTGCGAAAGAAAAAGCACCAAAGGCCGAGGCCAAAGAAGAACCAAAGAAAGAAGAAAAGCCAGCTCCGGAGAAAGCGACCTATGCCACGGGAACTCCTTCACCAGCTGCTAAGAAAATATTGGATGAAAAGGGAATTGTTGCCAATACAGTCAAAGGTTCTGGCCGAGATGGTAGAATAACCAAAGATGATGCGGTAAACGCAGTTCCTTCGATGGGTACCCCAACAGGAGGTAGTAGGGGAGAACGTCGTTCTAAACTTTCAATGCTACGAAGAAAAGTAGCAGAGCGTTTGGTTTCGGTTAAGAATGAAACGGCCATGTTGACCACGTTTAACGAAGTTGATATGTCGTCTATTTTTGAATTGCGCAAGCAGTATAAAGAAGCATTTAAAGAGAAACATGGGGTAGGTTTAGGCTTTATGTCCTTTTTTACTTTGGCGGTAGTTCGCGCTTTGGAATTATATCCTTCGGTAAATTCAATGATCGATGGTAAAGAAATGTTGTCATATGATTATTGCGATATCAGTATTGCGGTTTCTGGGCCGAAAGGATTGATGGTTCCTGTAATTCGAAATGCCGAAAATTTAACTTTTAGAGGTGTCGAATCGGAGGTAAAGCGATTGGCGATACGCGCAAGAGAAGGAGAGATTACGGTCGATGAAATGACCGGAGGTACTTTTACCATTACCAATGGAGGAGTATTCGGTTCGATGTTATCAACACCTATAATCAATCCTCCTCAAAGTGCTATATTAGGAATGCATAATATAGTGGAGCGCCCAATTGCAAAAGATGGTCATGTGGTCATTGCTCCTATCATGTACGTTGCCCTATCCTATGATCACCGTATTATAGATGGTAAAGAATCCGTCGGGTTTTTGGTTGCAGTAAAAGAGGCACTTGAAAGCCCGGAAGAATTGTTAATGGAGAACAATGTGAAGAAAGCACTGGAAATGTAAACCTTGAACAAAATATCTTCAGGTTTTTTTGTAATTAATATTTTAATTGTCACAATTCAAATCTTCCATCGATTGCCTGTCTGCATTGGGAAAACACTTTTCGGTTGGAAGACCCGCAGGATCATATCTTTGAAGGTTATTGTCTTTTAGACTATTTTCTAAGAATTGCGTCAGTTGTTCAATCTCGTCAAGATTTAAATTCAACGGAATGAATTTATCGGCCAGCTGTGTATCTCTGACGCCAAAATTCTCTTTTATTGCATTATTCTTATAGGCAATTACCTCCTTTACCGATTGAAAACTACCCCCATGGCCGAAGAATTCAAAATCCTTTAGATTATAGAGTTGTGGAACTTTAAATTTAAAATCGTCATTAGGGTTTTGGGTAAAACCACCTCGACCTTTCTTCGTATCATCATCTATTATAATAGGAACTGCAGGTTCTAATAAGTCATTCATGCCAAGGGCATGAAATTCCTCTGAATTCAATGCAGGGCCATTATGGCATTCATAGCATTTGGCTTTTCCGAAAAACAAGGCTGCGCCTTTCTTCTCATCAGCTGTCATTGCATTTGATGTGCCTCTAAGCCATTTTTGAAAGTTCGATTGGCTTGCAAGCAGGGTTCTTTCATAAGCTGCAATTGCCAAACCCGAGGTTTGTAGTGAATATCTATCAGCTTTAGGTATTTCAGGAAAAGCTTGGTCAAACAAATAAGTGTAGCCGCTTTCATCGCAGAATTCTTTAGAAATACCCATTCTATGCACGGTTAAACCCGCTATCGCTTGGCTTTCCACACCCTCAAAACCTAACTTGTTGATCTCCTTTGGGGTATCGGTGGTCCAATTAGCTTCGGTTCCTAAATTGGAACCCGTGGCACCAAATTGACCATTCCATAGCATCACTTTTTGATAGGCCACGTTTAAATTAGTCGGTTGTTTTATGGGTTGAACATCAGCCGTTTCAAAGTTATAATCGGCTGCTAAGATTCTCGCCTCCCCAAAAAGTCCGAAACCACTTCCACCATCACCTATACCCTGCTTTAATCCACTTTGAAACCCGGCCGAACTATTATGGCAAGTAGAACATGAATAGGTGCCTTTATTGGTCTCAATTTTGGGATTTGTCGCAAGGCCGGTTTCATGAAACAATAATTTTCCCAAAAGCACCTTTTCAGCGGTCAATGGATTATTAGGGTCTGCAGGTA
>JARFRH010000249.1 GCA_029287355.1 Maribacter sp.
GGGCATTCTTCCTGCACGCGGCATGGCTGGATCAGAGTCTCCTCCATTGTCCAATATTCCTCACTGCTGCCTCCCGTAGGAGTCTGGTCCGTGTCTCAGTACCAGTGTGGGGGATCCCCCTCTCAGGGCCCCTACCCATCGCCGTCTTGGTAAGCCGTTACCTTACCAACTAACTAATGGGACGCATGGCCATCTTCTACCGGCCGAAGCCTTTAACCGTCTTGTAATGCTACAAAAGGTACTACGGGGCATTAATCCAAGTTTCCCTGGGCTATTCCCCTGTAAAAGGTAGGTTCCATACGCGGTGCGCACCCGTGCGCCGGTCGTCATCGAAGTGCAAGCACTTCATGTTACCCCTCGACTTGCATGTGTTAGGCCTGCCGCTAGCGTTCATCCTGAGCCAGGATCAAACTCTTCATCGTTGTTTTATAAATATTATAAGTCAACGACCAAAAAATCGTCCCGGCCCCGTAATCTCGATTCAAATTCTTATGATTCAAAAAAAACTTACTTCCACATCCCTATATAATAAGAACGTGGACGCTGTCTCTACAATATGTCAAATGAACTTCCAAATTAAACTCCCTGAACCATTGCTGACTCCCAAAGCGGGTGCAAATATAAGATGGTTTTTTTGTTTGCACAATACATAAATGAAATTTTTTGATAAGCTTTCCTTAAAAAAACATAACTATTTGTTTATCAGTATACTATGAGCTATATTATTTTCACAATAGGGTAGTGATAACGCAATAGTCTACGCTCTTTTTCCACCTATCAAAATTTTTAAAGGCCGAAAAAAGCGAGTTGCGAAAGCGCGGTGCTCACAAAGTGTCAGCCCTTATCATAAAATTCTGTGCTTAAAATCAAGTATTTAGAGGTATCTTTTCAAGAAAAGAAGTTCCAAACTAGACCAAAACGTATCACAAAATCACGGTAGGGATAATTGGGAGCAGCATAAAAACCATTAGTGTCACCAAAAGAGGAATTAAAATGTTCCGCTTTTAAAAAAATACGAGTTTGTTGTATTTTGGCATTAATAAAGAAATCAAGCATCGGATAGCCACCCAACTTCTCAGTGTTCTGAATATAGAATTCACCAAGCACCGGATTATAAGCATCCATAGTATACGCAGTAAAATATTTAAGGGTCACACCCGTTTGCAAGAACATTGCTTTCTTGAATACGTGCGAAGAAAAATAAAGCGTATTGCGTGTTACTAACTGTGGCAGGTTTAATACATTATTAGTTTGTTCAACATTTTGATACATCAGGGTGTTATTGAGCGCAAAGCCCCATAATTTGAACTCCTTATTATATTTTATCTTTAAGTTATTTACACTATTGGTCTCCTGAAACGGCTTTATCGTTGCCTGTTCAGAACCTTCGACCAAAGTAGTTGAAGGTTCTGCGGCGAAATAAGCATAATTGTCTACGGAGATAAACTTGGCAGAAAGATTACCCCATATTTTGGATTCAAAATCAAAATACAAACCGTTTACACGTTCATTCTCAAAAACGGATGTATTCTGCCAATTGTAATTCACGTAGTCGCTTTGAAACAATAAAAAATTGAAATTTGGCATTCTTGAAGAGGAATGAATGGCAGCCTTCACTTTGTGCTTATCATTAAACCGATAGCCTGCCGATGCATTTAAAATATTGCCGGTCAAGGCCCCAGATAAATTATATTTTACCGCTCCTTTGACAAGAAAACCCTTTATCTGCTTTCGATAGGTTGCGCCAAGTGCGACTTCTTGACCTTTTAATTGGTTTTCTATAGTTTGTGTATCCGTAATTAATATGCTGTTTGTAAAGTAATTATAGTTATAAAGACTGATATTGCCCTGTAGACTGCCTAGCGTTGCGTTATAAAAATCAGCACTAAACTGATTGTACATGGTTTTCAAATTCATTCTATCATCAATTGCCTCTAGTAGGCCTTCACCAAAATAAGTGTTTTGTTGGGCCTGGGTAAACTGATAGAACTTGGTCTCATAATTGAATTGATGACCTAGGGCAAGTGATGTCTTTTCTGCCCTACTTGAATCTTTTCGTTTTTTTATTAGCTTGTAGTTATGGTCGAGAAAATAACGCTTGCCCAATAATTTGTTTTGTGCATCGCCAAAACGGACATCAAGTTTGACCCTATCCGTAAATTCCGGATCAGCCGATTCAAATTGTAATTCTTTCAAAGGCAAACCTCCATTCTCTTCTGTTTTAACATCTTGTGCAGCAATATGGGCTCTCAAACTATAACGCCCATTTTTTGTCACATAATTCGTAGTAGTGGTAAAGTTACCTGACTCGCCTTGATTGAATCGATATTTCCCCAAAGACCTTAAACTTTTATAGCCAATGGAAAAATTCAGTCTTCGTGATGTATTAAAAGCAAGCTTCGCATCTAACATTTGACCTTGTTCAAAAGTGGTCTTGAACATTAGATCCGACATTGGTGTAGGAACATTGTAGTAATTAATATCTTCAACCTCCCAATAATTGACATGCTTCGCCTTTGCGCCTAATTGCGGGTATAAGTTCAATCGCTTAAGGTCGACACCTAGCTTATTATAAGGTTGTCCAACGTTGGCAAAAGGCATTACTTCAAAATCATCTTTTCGAAGATAATTGTATTTGTACTCTTTTTGAATAGTAAGGGTTGTGTCTAAGAAAGTCGTATCGCGAACGAAACTTATTATTCTGTAATCCTTAATAGTGATTTCAGGAGAATTCGCAGGCGCTACCTTTTTGCTAGCCTTTTTCGGATCCTTGGTGAGCGAGTTGGATTTTTTAATATTTGGAGGAGGGTCGTCTTGAGCGAAAAGGGATGTACCCATCAACACCAAAATCAACAAAAGGAAATATCTCATTATTTGAAGTTACCGCGCAAAGTTAATTTTTTTTGTTCGTAATAAAATGTGAAAGTTTGATCATCATATTGACACCATCCTAAGAAGAACTTAGGTCGCCATTTCCACGATAATTCATTTATATTCGTATGGAACAAAAAAGTAAATCTCAAATTGCTCAAATCATATTACAAGACCTTAAATGAAGCAGGTACCGATGAAGCCGGAAGAGGTTGTCTTGCCGGCCCGGTTACGGCCGCAGCAATTATTTTACCTGACCATTTTAAAAATGAGATTCTCAATGATTCAAAATTGTTATCCGAAAAGAACAGAAAACACCTAAGGCAAATTTTAGAAAGTGAAGCCATAACTTTTGGAGTGGCGCATATTGATCACAAGGAAATCGATAAAATCAATATTTTGAATGCTTCCATATTAGCAATGCACGAGTCTATCACTAAGTTGAAAGTAACTCCTGAATTCATTATTGTTGATGGAAACCGATTCAAAAGCTTCGGTAAAATATCCCATGAATGTATTGTCAAAGGCGATAGTAAATATCTGAGTATCGCTGCTGCATCCGTTTTAGCCAAAACCTATCGTGATGATTTTATGACGGAGATTCACGAGAAATATCCCATGTACAATTGGAAACAAAACAAAGGTTATCCCACGAAAGAACATAGAGA
>JARFRH010000253.1 GCA_029287355.1 Maribacter sp.
GGATAATGCTGCGCCTCCACATCCGGAATTATTACTAATGACTCCAGCAAATCTTTTGTCAGTAGCGCCTGCCCATAAGGCCGCCTTTCCTAACCGGGAATGACCAAACACAAGCACTTTACTGGCGTCGATATTGTTATCTTGTTCAAAATAATCTAAAGCTCTACTATATCCAAAGGCCCAGGCTGCGAGGCTACCCCATTCGTTGCGCTCGGGTCTTTCCTGCCCTTTCTCGTAAAACAGATTTTGTAGACCATCCATAAGGTCGTTTTTATCGGGGTCGATTTCCCCGTAATAGATGGTCGCCAATCCAAAGCCCCTGTCAATGATTTTTTCTATTGCCCATCGATGCGCTCGAAGGCCACGCGATACTTCGGTCAGCCGATGTTCGCTAATGCTCAATGCTTCGCTGTTCATGGCCCAAGCCTCTGATATAAATACATTTGTATCTGTAGTAATAGAATGGTTTCCAAAGAAATTATAGCCCAAGAAAATAGGGGCGAGAGTAGAATTTTTTGGCAGATAAATTAGAATTGTAAAGCGAATTGATTTTTCATTTTTTGTAAGGGTAACTTCCACTTGTTTTCTTCTTGCCTTTCCGTTTAAGGCATTTTTATTTTCTTCCAAAAGTTTAAAGGTCACTTCATCCAGGTTGCCTGGCACTTTTCCGTAGACCTTATTTTCGAAGAACTTCAAAAGTTCCGGGCGTCGTTGCGCAATCCAGTCTTCGGAAGTGCTGATCTTTTCACCAGCGAAAGTTGTTAAAGGATCGGGCACACTGAATTTGGGAACGTTGCGCTCTTCATAATTGGTTTCAAATTGGGCGAATGACATAGAACAAACAAAAAGAAGGATTGTAAAATGGAATGACGTTTTCATGTAAAACGATTTTGATTACAGTTAAAATACTGTTTTTCCATGACATCTTGGCTGTATTTTTTCGGTTTCTAATTAGAAACCAAATGTGCATCAACCAAGCCTAATCCATCATCGATCAAATGTCCCAACTTCGGATTGTGCTGTTTTACGGTTTCCAAATGTGTCGCAATCTCCAAGGCAAAATCGGTATCGCCATTGGTTTTGGCCAACTCATATAATTCAACGGATAATAACCAGTCGTTCGGAAACTCCTTGGCTATTTGCTCAAATACCTTATGTCGAGATATGGTAGTATTGATTCCTTCTCGAAACTCACGGACTTGGCGATAGTAATTTTCCAATTTTTTTCGCTCTGATGACATTTCGGTTTTTGAGGTGGTGGATGATATTTCATGATTGATTAAATCAAAACTATTTAAATCGGCCGGGCCGTTAAATGCCGAAAGGATATGTTCGCCCACGGCCATGTTGTATAACCTTTCATCAGATTTGAAAAGTACTTTTTTCTGGTGGGTAACTGTACAGTTCCTAAAGGTAATCAAGATGATTTCTCCCTTTAGATTTCGGGTACCCGTAATAATTTCCCCGCATATTTTAATGCCTCCTAAAAATTCTAAAGTAATGGTTTGACCCTCAAAAATGTTATAGGCCTTAAGATCTCTCGGGCTCATGTCTTCAATGGCCAAATTGATTCCTTTCAGTTTTCCCATGGGAGAACCAAATCCGTCATAATGGTGTTGTGCGCTGTGCCCTACCAACTCTTTTTCTCTAAAAGACAACGCGGTGGCTCCGGTTGTTTGAAAAAATACGGGTTTCCCCTCAAAATCTATTACTTGGCTAAAATTTCCAGAGACCTGCAGTCCGGTACTTAGTTCGATGGTTCCTAGCTTTTTGGACTGGATGAGTTTTTGAATACCACTCAATCCTCCCTTACGAACTGCCATAGTGTTTGCAAATTCTTCTAAAACTTGACTTAGAAATGCAAAATCAGGAGTCACAAAAAGTTGGGGCTGTGGTTTTGTAATATCGAAAGAAGTATGCGCAGCTTCAATCGAATAGGGTATTTTCTTTACTTTATCGGTCATACACCAAGCACTTTCGCCAATGGAAGAAAGAAGTCCGGCGCCATATATCTTTGGGTTTTCCACTGTGCCGATCAACCCGTATTCAACAGTCCACCAATGCAGATTGCGAATAAGGGCCATTTCACTGGGTTCTCCCATAGTGTTCTGAAGCTGCTCAATATGTTTTTCAGCTTTTTCGATTTCTTTTTCTGGTGTACCTGATGCTTCCTTGATAATCGATAGATGTCTCACTGTTTCGTACAATTCAAAATCTTTGGCACTGGAAATGGCCTTACAGCCTATTTCCCCAAAACGGCGCAAATATTCCGCATATTCAGGATTCGCAATAATCGGGGCATGGCCGGCGCCCTCATGAATGATATCGGGAGCGGGAGTATATTCGATATGTTCCAATTGTCGGATATCGGAAGCGATGACGAGCACATTGTAGGCTTGAAACTCCATAAAAGCCGAAGGAGGAATGAATCCATCAACGGCCACCGCGGCCCAACCGATTTCTTGAAGAATTCGGTTCATGCCGTACATATTCGGAATATGGTCTATGGATATGCCCGTTTTCCGTAAGCCATCAACATAAGATGAATGGGCAACGGTACTGAGGTAATCTACATTCTTTCGCATTACATAGCGCCAAACCGCTTGATCGATTGCCGTATAGTCAGCATAATCCTGAGGTTTTATAAACTGCTTTAAATGCTCCGGAAGCTTTTCTAGTATTGCGTTGCTCTCGTATGACACGTACTTTGATTTTCTTAGCGTAAAGTTACGAAAATCGACAACGATTAAGATACCTTAACGATGTGAAGTGAAGACATCAAAAAACCGCCCTAAAAGGCGGTTTGTGTCTTATTTCAAAGCTACGGCATTCGGGGGATATTGTTGTAGAATTTCCGAAACGAATTCTTGAATACGGGCTTCTTTCTTTTCAATATTCTTAGAGTTGCTTAATGTGCCTACGCCTTTACCCTGCCAAACCAATTCTTTGTTTTTTGCATCGATGAGGTCAATATATAAAGAACCTTCTGTTCTCGTGCTTACCGAGTTGCCACCCCAACCCCAACCCCAACCAGGGCCAAAGCCTCCTCCCCAGTAGTATGGGCTCCAACCCCAACCAAAACCGCCGCCCCAGTAGTTGTTGTAAACGTCGACTTGTTCACGCTCTTTAGTAAAGATGCTCACCAAAATATCAGGGGAATCTGATTTTACGAAACCTTTTGAACCCATTTCGGTTTCTATGGCCCTTAAAATCCGTTTTTTGTCCAAATCGGAAATTTGTGCTTTATCGATTCCGGTTTTGTAAAATGCGTAGGACTTATATTCATTGAAGTTCGCGGCTCTATCGTAATCGGAAAGTACCCGAACCGACGTGCAGGAGCTTAAAAAAAGTACCACTAGCAATGGTATCGCGAGAATTTTCATCTTTTTCATAGTAAATCAATTTTTGAATTCGTCAAGTATATTCGCTTTCATAAATCTCAAAAACCGTGCCGAACCTATGGTTTTATCCCTGTGTATCGGTTTTGGCATCATAGCCGTAAGGGCAATGCCTACAGCCGCTCTCACAGCAATAACCTCTTTTGAGATGATATTGCTTCGTAAAAACACGATATCCTTCTTCAGACCAATAAAAATCCCCTTCTTCAATAGGAATGATTTCTTTCATCAGTTTAAATTTTATTATTTTTCATAAGTCAGAAGTGATACGCCAGAAAATATTCGATCGGCATCAACTAATTGCCTTGGCTCATTTCATATGGCTCCTTATGGCTTCAAATTCAAGGTTTAAAATTAATCTATTATTGTTAATAATGGACTGATTGTGAAGTTCGAACAACGATTTTATGGGCCTAATGGAGCCTTTAAACGAATAAATACAATTGTTGGCAACATATTTGAGTTATGGGTGGATATATACGCATAACAATTAAATTTGTTACTAGTCGTTTCAAGCTGATTCATGATTTTAGTCTTTAAACATCTTTTCTACAAAAATTACGTAGGCCTTTCCGTCTGGCCTTTTATCTTTCTTAAGAATGATGCACTTAAAGAAGATAGCGTTCTTATTAATCACGAGAAAATACATTTGAAACAGCAATTGGAATTGTTGATACTCCCATTCTATATGATTTATCTCACCGAATGGTTGGTGCGAAGTCTTTTTTGCCTTAGTTTCTACAGAGGGTATCAAAATATCAGTTTCGAACAAGAGGCTTATGCCAACGAGCATAATTTGAATTACCCTAACGAACGAAGGCCTTTCGGCTTTATAAAGTACCTTTGAGGTGTTAAAGCCCTCTGAAGTGCAAGCTCAAAATCAACCTGTAGAACTACCCATTTTACAAGAAAAGCAAGTTTCGCTTGCTATAAAACGCGAAGACTTAATTCACCCATTGATCTCAGGAAATAAATTTCGAAAACTGAAATACAATCTAATTGAGGCCCAGAATGGCGGTTTTGATACAATACTTACCTATGGAGGAGCTTTTTCCAATCATATTGCCGCAACTGCGTACGCTGGACAGGAATCCGGATTCAAAACTATCGGCGTAATTCGAGGCCTAGATCTTCCCGATAAATGGCATGAAAATCCGACCTTGAAATTGGCTCATGAACACGGAATGCAGTTTCACTTTATCTCAAGAGAGGAATATCGAAAAAAGGAAAACCCTTTAGAAGTAGAGCTCTTGAAAGCCTTGTTCGGCCCTTTTTATCGAATACCCGAAGGAGGCTCGAACGTTTTGGCGGTAAGGGGGTGTGAAGAAATACTTATGGAAAACGATGCATATTTTGATGTAATATGCACTTCTGTAGGAACGGGTGGTACAATCGCAGGAATAAGCAATGCGGCAGATTCAAAACAGCTTGTTTTAGGCTTTCCTGCATTGAAAGGGGATTTTTTAAAGGAAGATATTCGTAAATTTGCCTACAAGGAAAATTGGGAATTGCGGACCACTTATCATTTTGGAGGGTATGCAAAGGTCACGCAGCAGCTTATTGATTTCATAAATGAGTTCAAGCATGAAACTGAAATTCCCTTGGACCCCATCTATACCGGGAAGCTGATATTCGGAATTTTGGATATGATCAAAAAAGACCGATTTCAACCGAATACTAAGATTTTGGCTGTTCATACGGGAGGCCTTCAAGGTATAAAAGGAATGAATATGAAATTAAAAAAGAAAAACTTACCACTGATTCAAATATGATAAAAAGACTGGCTTTAGTAGTTCTTTTGGGCACATTCTTATTCGGATGTAAAGTCAAACAGCGCGTCACGTATGGCAGTGGAAATAAAAGAACTGCTTCTACTTCCAAAAAGGTTGTAAAGGAAAGAAAAGCAGATGATGGCGGGTTATTTCTGCTTCCAGAAGATACTGGTAAATTCGTTCGATTTGAAATTGGTTCAATTACGGAGTATGTGCAAACCTTCTCAGAAATCGCACAATTGGAGATGAAAGCTTACGGTATTCCTGCTAGCATTACTTTGGCTCAGGGCTTATTGGAAAGTGGTTTTGGCAAAGGTGAACTAGCTCTAAAAACCAATAACCATTTCGGAATCAAATGCCATACAGGGTGGCAAGGTGATTATGATTTTCACGATGATGACGAAAAAGGCGAGTGCTTTCGTAAATACAACCATCCCATGTATTCATACCGTGATCATAGTTTTTTCTTAAAGAATCGTTCGCGTTATGCTTCCTTATTTGACTTGCGGAAAGACGATTATAAAAAGTGGGCGCACGGACTCAAAAAAGCGGGCTATGCAACCGATAAGCGATACCCGAACAAATTGATCAGCTTGATTGAAAAGCATGAGCTGCATAAATTCGATAAAGCGGTTTTGGGCGATGATTATGGCCGGAGAGTGAAGACGAAGGAAGTTGTTGTACTGAGCAAACCATCGCTTGATAATCATGTGGTACAGGAAGGGGATACACTTTACTCGATTTCGAGAAAATATTCCGTTTCGGTGGATGACCTCAAACGCTGGAACTATCTCTATGGTAACTCGATTAAGGTAGGTCAAAAACTTACCGTGAAGACCGAAAATTACAATAGATAATGATTTACCAAAGAAGCAGCGCCCTTTTTCAAGAGGCAAAGAAATATATTCCTGGTGGAGTGAACTCCCCTGTCCGTGCATTCAAGGCAGTAGGTGGCGATCCGATTTTTGTAAAGGAAGCCAAAGGGGCATATCTCTTTGATGAAGACGGCAATCGATTCATCGATTATATCGCTTCATGGGGCCCATTGATTTTGGGACACGCATTTGAGCCTGTAATCAATGCCGTAATTGAAAAGGCAAGAAAGGGTACTTCTTTTGGAATGCCTACCGAAATTGAAACGGAGTTGGCGAGGCTAGCGGTATCAATGGTGCCCAATATCGATAAAATCCGTTTTGTGAATAGTGGTACCGAGGCTTGTATGAGTGCCGTGCGATTGGCACGCGGTTATACCGGTAAAGACAAAATCATCAAATTCGCTGGTTGCTACCATGGTCATTCCGATTCCTTCTTGATTCAAGCGGGCAGTGGAGCGCTCACTTTTGGGAGTCCGAATAGTCCAGGTGTGACACAAGGCACTGCAAAGGATACCCTACTTGCGGATTATAATGACCTAGAAGGGGTCAAAAAACTTGTGGCAGTCAACAAGGGGGAAATCGCAGCGATTATCATTGAGCCTATCGCAGGTAATATGGGTTGTATTATTCCCAATGATGAATTTATCCACGGATTACGGGAAATCTGTAACCAAGAAGGCATCCTCTTGTTGTTCGATGAGGTGATGACCGGTTTCCGATTGGGAAAAGGAGGTGCACAGGAAGTTTTGGGTGTGAATGCCGATATCGTGATGTTCGGAAAGGTCATCGGGGGCGGACTTCCAGTAGGAGCTTTTGCCGCAAGGGAAGAAATTATGAACCATTTGGCTCCAGACGGACCGGTATATCAAGCGGGTACCTTAAGCGGAAACCCATTGGCGATGAGCGCAGGTTTGGCGATGTTGACCGAATTGAATAAGCGATCTGAGGTCTTTGAAAGTTTGGCCGATAAGACAGAACACCTGCATGAAGGTTTTGATAACGTCTTGCGACAAAAAGGGATTCCCTATCAAATCAACCGATTCGGCAGCATGATTTCGTTGCATTTTACAGATGAACCGGTTGTGGACTTTGCCTCTTCCGTAAAGGGAAACAATCAAACTTTTAAAAAGTATTTTCATGGCATGCTTGAAAAGGGCATTTACCTTCCGCCCAGTGCATTCGAAAGCTATTTCTTGAATGATGCGCTGAGTTATGCTGATTTAGATGAGACCATAGCCGCTTTGACATCTGTTTTCGAATAGCCATTTTCTTAGCTTGACTTCAGTAATAAGATTTAAAAGAGTATTTCAACGCTAATATGTGCAATTCATCAATTTATCGTAAGTTCTTGACCTTATATCGAGTTATCATTTGACCAAACTAGTGCAACAATTAGCGTCCCATGAAACTAAATGTTATTATTATCGATGATAGTCTCGTTCAACTAGCGCTATCTTCAATGTTAATCAGGAAGAATGAACATTTGAATCTGCTCGGCATCTATTCCGACCCTTTTTTAGGATTGCAGGCGGCAAATCAGCAAAATGTCGATGTAGTTCTACTCGATGTTGAAATGCCCGAAATCGACGGATTCTCGCTTCAGAAACAACTTAAAGATTCCGTTGAGGTCATTATCAACTCCACTCGCGCATCTTTTGAGCTTCAAGCTTACATCAATGGCGCCATAGATTTTTTGCAGAAGCCATTAACCGCTCCAAAAATTAACGGTGCCGTCGCTAGGGTTCTGGAAATGAAGAGAATTTTAACCGTTCAAGAGACCCTTGCAAGTGCAAGTTAAATTGATCAGTTAATAGCGATAGTTCCTAAATGTTCGGGAATAATCACCTTCGTGTTCGGTGAAAGCCGCTTTACATCCTCTTGAAACGGAATCAGCTTTAGTTCTACGCCACTTTGTTGCGAAAATCCGTAAGGCAAACGAAAATTGTCCCAATGGGTCGGTATGATGATTTACGGGTAATTGGTTAGGGCCAACAGGCGTTCATTATACTTGTAAAGTCCCAATTGCGAACGGTTCACACCAGCCAATAGAATATCGGGTTTTTGACCTACTAATTCCCTTTCCACGAAGTTCATAAATGCCATGGTCAATATGTTGTGCTTGGCAAATCGTGCCAAAAACATTAATGACCCCCCTCAACAAATTCCGATACTTTAAGTGGCGTTTTAGGTGCCTCGGTATACGCTCTTGAATCGATATAATGCTTGTCGTTCAAAGCAGAATGTATTGAAGGAATTACTTGAACCGAGAAGTTTTCAAATTGATAGTCTTCCCCACCTTTGACGGGATACAATTGCTCTTCAGGTATGCCATACCCACGGAGGATATTTCGTGTGGTTTCCGTTCCAATAACCTTGGCCCCGGTTTTTTTGGCGATATAGGGCACATCGGCCAAATGGTCAAAATGGGAATGATGTA
>JARFRH010000073.1 GCA_029287355.1 Maribacter sp.
GTATAAGAGACAGGTTTTATAGCAAGTTCCCTCAAGTTTCGGATAGGGAAGCGATTGCACTATTGGAAGGCACTTCAGATAAATGGTTGAAATAAATGGAACATCCCCAAAACCGGTATTTGTCGAATACCGTTTTGAGGATGCACTCTTAGTAATACTACTTTCAAAGTTAGACCTCCATAATACCGAAACAGACCTTTGTGTTTATACGATATTCGGCCACTTGGTTGTTCTCGACCCGCACCTGCATATCCTTGATATAAACAGATTTAATATCCTTGACCGTTTTAGCGGCTTCGGTAATTACATTCTGTACGGCATCTTCGAAACTCTCTGTAGAGTTTCCGAGAATCTCTATTACTTTTAAAACTGCCATAATTACTTTTTTATGATTTATATTTTGTTCTACAGGAAATTCCCCATTTCATCGACCTTTACCCTAAGGGTCTTATCACCGTTTTCCAGTTTCAACTTATACTTTTTGCTGGCTCCTTTGCTATCGTGATAGTTGACCACATAAAGGTCTTTGGTAATGGTCCATTCAGGAAAACGATCATAGACAGATTTCTTTACAGCTGTTGGCAGGTTGACATTCTTGAACCTTTCAGCGGTTCGTATCAATTTACCATCCTTATCATAGGCAGCAAGAATTTTGCCCTCAGGAATAAAAAAGTTTACTTGGTACAGATCATAGTCATCTTGATAAAATTCAGATTCCTTGACATTGAACGAAGCCACTTTGCGCTGCAACATTTCTACCGGTATCGATGCCGCCTCTTGCGTATCTACATTGTTCAAATACTTGTAGTTCGTTGCGTAGACCGTAACCTCTGAGAGCTGTTCTGTCTTGATGATTTGAGAATACATTTGGGTAGTTAGCCCAATAGCTAATAAACCTAATAGCACTTTTTTCATGATTTCAATATTTTAGTTAATAATTAAATGTGTGCATAAACTTTTCATAGTTCATATCGGCTAAATTATTTACTCATGCCCTATACTGCAATGACCTAGGTCATTCTAAGAATTTCAAAGGCGAGATTAGCATTACAAGTTGTCAGAACTGATCGATGTCATATGCTATCGGCACTACAAGAATTAGTTTTGAGAACCTATTCAATACTCGGGTTATGAGAAGAAATCTAGAGCCAAAAGAAGGCATTGCCCTTCTCGAAAGCAATTATATTGGCCAATTGGCCTATATCGCTGGGGTAAGTCCTCACATGGTGCCTATTACGTACTACTACGATAAGGCGACCCACACTATTACAAGTTACTCGTCAGTTGGTCATAAGTTGGTGGCTATGCGCAAAAATCCTTCTATAGCTCTTGGAGTAAGTGAAATTACCTCGGTGGCGAATTGGCGGTCGGTTTTGGTACATGGTACTTTTGAAGAACTCCAAGGAATCGACGCTAAACACATGTTACGAGAATTTTCAGAAGGTATAAAGAGCATCTTGAAGCGGACTAAAGGAAAAGAGGTGAAGTACATCAGCGAATTTTCAGCTAAAATAGAGGCGGAAAAAACGCCTGTAGTTTTCCGTATTAAAATCAATGAGATTACGGGAAAATCTAGGGAGTCTTAAAAACCACTCTTGAATGACCCTTATCATTTGTTTCTAAAAACACGGTAACTAGCTTTGAACCAATTATAAACTTGTAGACATGCTTATCAAAAAATTCAACGAAATCGGCATAGCGGATATAACCTCAGTGGGTGGCAAAAATGCTTCTTTGGGAGAAATGTACAATCAATTGACTTCCAAGGGAGTCCGTATTCCAAATGGTTTTGCAACTACTTCTACTGCTTTTTGGAAGTTTTTGAAGCAAAATGACATTCTAGAAGCTTTAAAAAACGTGCTTTCAGGATTGGATAGAAATCAATATGCCAATCTGGAGTTAATAGGAGAACGGGCAAGAAGCCTTATTTTAAAGAGCGAATTATCAGCTACCTTTTCAAAAGCTATTGTAAATGCTTATAAAGATTTGGGACATATGGAAGAAGCAGAAGTTGCCGTTCGAAGCAGCGCAACTGCCGAAGACCTTCCGACTGCAAGTTTTGCAGGGCAGCACGATACTTTTTTGAACGTTAAAGGCGAAGAAAACTTATTGAAAGCAGTCAAAAAATGCTTCGCATCACTATATACCGATCGTGCCATTAAATACCGGGAAGACAAAGGGTTCAAGCATGAAGATGTCGCCCTTTCCGTTGGGGTTCAATTGATGGTGCGTTCCGACAAAGCTTGTTCTGGAGTTGGCTTTACCATTGAGCCGGAATCCGGTTTCGAGAACGTTGTTTTACTGTCAGGGGTTTGGGGCCTGGGCGAAAACATTGTACAGGGCACTATCAATCCCGATGAATTTTATGTCTTTAAACCGAGCGTGAAAAAAGGCAATTACCCTATCCTTCAAAAAAAGTTGGGAGATAAAAAATTGACCATGGTCTATGCTCCCGAAAAGGAAAAGTCAACGATCTTAAATATCGATACGCCTCTCAATAAACAAGAACAATACGTTTTGTCTGACGAAGAGGTCATCACTTTAGGAAAATGGGCCTTGCTCATCGAGGAACATTACCAAAAACCCATGGATATCGAGTGGGCCAAAGACGGTGTTACCAATGAACTGCATATTACACAAGCGCGACCCGAAACTGTACATCAAACCAAAAACAAAAACATACATATAGCCTACCAATTAAAAGAAAAAGGAAAAGCATTGGCAGAAGGCAATGCCGTTGGCGCAAAAATAAAAGTAGGTGTAGCCGTTTTGCTCAAATCCCCAAAAGACGCCAAAGGCTTACATACGGATTCCATCATCATAACCGACACCATTACGCCCGATTGGGATCCTTTGTTAAAACAGGTTGGTGGAATCGTTACCAATAAAGGCGGCAGAACCAGCCATGCGGCCATAGTGGCAAGAGAACTGGGTGTACCTGCCATTGTAGGTTGCGGTAATGCTACAGCAAATATAACCGAAGGGGAAACAATTACCATCTCTTGTGCGGAAGGAAAAACAGGTCACGTCTACCAAGGTAAATTGGCCTATATAAAAAAGGAAATCGATTTTTCGACCTTAGGGATTCCCCAAACCGAAGCGAAATTAATCCTAGCAGACCCTGAAAATGCATTTCAGCTTTCCTTCTATCCCAATAGCGGGGTTGGGTTATTGCGAATGGAATTTATTATTACCCATTTAGTGAAGATACACCCTATGGCCTTAGTCAAATTCGATAAAATCAAAGAGGTATCGGTCAAAAAGGAAATCGAGCAGTTAACCCGTGGCCATTCGGACAAGAAAGCCTATTTCGTAGAGAAGCTTGCGGAAGGTATAGCCATCATTGCTGCGGCATTTTATCCTAAGGAAGTCATCGTACGCTTGAGCGATTTTAAGACCAATGAATACGCCAACCTTATTGGAGGAACCAGTTTTGAACCCCATGAAGAAAATCCTATGCTCGGCTTCCGAGGGGCATCCAGATACTATAGCGACCGCTATAAAGATGGTTTTGCTTTGGAATGTGCCGCTATTAAAAAAGTGCGTGATAAGATGGGGCTAACAAACTTAAAAGTCATGGTTCCTTTTTGTAGAACAATCAAAGAAGGTAAAAAAGTATTGTCCGTTATGGCAGAAAACGGTTTGAAAAGAGGCGTAAACAATTTGGAAGTCTATACGATGGTCGAGATTCCGAGCAATGTGATATTAGCACAAGAATTCGCCCAAATCTTCGACGGTTTTTCGATAGGATCCAATGACCTTACGCAATTGACCCTAGGTATCGATCGGGATTCGGAAATCATGGGTAAACTCTTCGATGAAAATGACTTAGCGGCCAAACGCATGATTTCGATGGCCATAGCATCGGCAAAAAAAACCGGTACAAAAATCGGGTTATGCGGACAAGCACCTAGCGATTTTCCTGAATTTGCACAGTTTCTGGTCGATGAGGGCGTTGACAGTATTTCTTTCAACCCTGATGCCTTATTGCAGGGTATTAAAAACATCAACAAAGCGGAAAAACGTCATGTGACTTTGGGTATGGCGAACAGTAGTAATTAAAACTAGTATGTACACTTGAGCAATCACAAATTGATTTGATGATTATGGCAAAATGTTAAAATTCAAAAAATAGCGTCAAACTGACCTAGGTCATTTTAAGCCGAAAAATACTAATGTATTTTAGCTATATAAATAAAGAGAAAGCGTTCTTTCAAAAAATTAGTATACAGACTTAGTGTTCGGGGGAAAACTAAGATGTAGAAAAAGAAGAGGTTACTGACACTTCGTTATACCTTTTGAATCCTGCAAAGATGTAGCAATACATTCAAGTGAGGGTCAGTGTTAGCGGAAACAAAGTTGAATGGCTTCTTCTGAGAAACCGGGTCATTTCGGTG
>JARFRH010000096.1 GCA_029287355.1 Maribacter sp.
CATCTGAGATTACCAAAGGTCGGGCATTTAGATTATGGGGTGCGATTGGTGTCAAAACCAATGATCTGGCGGTTGGCACAATTACAGGTCCACCACAACTCAAAGAATATCCCGTTGACCCCGTAGGGGTAGCTATAATAAGGCCATCGGCCCAATAAGTAGTTAAGTATTCGTCATTGAGATATGTCTCTACATTGATCATTGAGGTAGTATCTTTTCTACTCACGGTAACCTCGTTCAAGGCAAAGTTCATTTCACCAAACTCAGGCATGCCATCTTTATCACTGACCTCTACTAGACTTCTTTCAACAATTGTATACGATCCTTCCTTGAATTCCTTGACAACTTTTCTAACATCCTCTTTCTTGAAAGTAGATAAAAATCCCAGACGCCCTGTATTTACCCCTACTATAGGTATCCCCAAGTCACTTACATAGGTAACAGCCCGCAATATAGTGCCATCACCACCAAAACTCACGAACATGTCAAAAGAACTATCTAGACCCTTAGTCTCGTCAAAGGTATCGTAAGAAGCTATGTTTTGATTGATCGATAAAATTGAATGGAATTCCTTTTCAATAGCGACTTCGGCGTTGACCTTTTGAAGCTCGTCTAAAAGTTCAATAACGTATTCAACCGCATTATCTTGGTAGGTTTGACAATAGATAGCAACCTTCATTGTTGTTAGACATTTAGGTATTTATCCAAATAATCGGAGCGCTGTTTCAAATCTTCAAGAAACTGGTCATCATCAGTTCCGAAAATTATGTTGTAGTTGTACCGCCTAAAGGTCTGTTGAATTTCGTTCAAATTTGAGGCACCTATCTTGATTGTCACTTGTACCACATCATTATGGATATCGGTAATAAAGCCTCCTATAAATCTTGTATTGTTACTCTCAACAATTTGGACAATCTCGCTGAAAGAATAATCTTTAATCCCTTTTTCAACGATAAGTACCCCTCCTGGCTCATTAAAAAAGGGAGTGTCTATGAAAACACTTACCACATCAGTGACGCTATAGTAGCCCTGAACATCTTCGCTTTCTCCTAGTACGGGTAAAAGATTTGCTTGGTTTCGACCAAATGTTTCCAGAACATCAAGCCAATTCGTGTCTTTTCGAACAAAAAAGGTCTCTAGACTGTATCGATAATCCTCGATTTTCTTCCCTTCTTCAAAAGTCTCTAAATCATCTTCATTCAAAACACCCAGATAGCAACCTTTCTCCGCCACAGCCACATGTGAATAGGCGTGTCCCTTGAAAAATTGTATAACTTTTTCCAAAGAATCAGCTACTTCGAAGACCTGTATGTTGGTCAAAATCTGAGTTTGAATCTGCATAGCTTGAATTATAACGCAAAATACTAATTTAAAACATCAAAAGGCATGCCTAATTTGTATTTTTGGGCTTCATTAATTCGATTTTGACACAATGACAAAATTAAGTGTAAACGTCAATAAAATAGCAACCTTAAGAAATTCTCGAGGTGGTAACGTGCCGAACCTTCTGAAAGTGGTAGCCGATATCGAAAGATTCGGAGCTCTGGGCATTACAGTACATCCACGACCGGATGAACGACATATCAGATATCAAGACACAAGGGATCTTACAAAAGTCGTGACTACTGAATTCAATATTGAGGGAAATCCCATTCCTAAATTTGTGGATTTAGTGCTGGAAACAAAACCTACCCAAGTGACCTTGGTGCCAGACAGTGTAGACGCCATTACCTCAAATGCAGGTTGGAACACCATTCAACAGAAGGATTTTCTCAGTGAAGTCATACAAACCTTTAAGCAGAATGGGGTCAGAACTTCGATTTTCGTAGATGCTGACACAAAAATGGTAGAAGGTGCTGCCAAAACGGGAGCAGACCGAATAGAATTATATACAGAAAGCTACGCTAAAACATATCCAAGTAACAAAGAAAAGGCCATCTCGAGTTTTATCGAAGCAGCTAAAGTTGCACATTCTTGTAATTTAGGAATTAATGCCGGGCACGATCTTAGCCTAGATAACATCCAATACTTTAAAGAGCATATTCCGTATTTATTGGAAGTATCCATTGGCCATGCCCTAATTTGCGAATCACTATACTTGGGATTGGACAATGTCATTAATATGTATCTCAACAAATTGAAATGAGCGAAATTCTACATTCAAAAATCATCGGAACTGGAAAACCTTTGTTAATTCTACATGGTTTTCTGGGAATGTCGGATAATTGGAAAACGCTGGGAGCGCAGTATGCGGAAAACGGTTTTCAAGCTCACCTTATCGACCAAAGAAATCATGGCAAAAGTTTTCATTCCGAAAATTTCAATTATGATTATCTATCGGATGATTTGAAGAGGTATATCGAGCACCATAATTTAGACAAAGCAAGTTTCATTGGCCATTCTATGGGCGGAAAAACCGCTATGCAATTTGCCAGTGACCATCGTGAAATGACAGAAAAATTAATCGTTGCCGATATTTCCCCGAAATACTACCCGCCACATCATCAAGATATTATCAACGGACTAACTGCTTTGGATATTGAAAAAATAGGCTCAAGACGAGAGGCAGATGAAGAATTATCGAAATACCTTAGTGATTATGGCATAAGACAATTTCTACTCAAAAACCTGTATTGGGTGGAAAAAGGAACCTTAGGTTTTCGTTTTAACTTACCCATTCTAAGTACAAAAATGGAGGAGATAGGCGACAATATTAGTACGTCGGCACAATTTGACGGCGAAACATTATTTCTCAAAGGAGATGCTTCCGAATATGTTGTAGAATCGGATTTTTCAGAAATAAAAAGGCACTTTCCGGCCGCAAAAATCGACACTATTGAAAATGCGGGTCACTGGGTGCATGCAGCAAACCCAAAGCAATTTTTCCAAAAATCAATCCTCTTTTTAAAGGGTTAGGCTAAAGATCCCTTTGTTATTCTTGTTTAATTTGCCTTACTCATGGCAGGTGATCTAAAATTGCATGAACAGCACTTTTAGTAGGGTATTGTTACAAAATTATAAGTAACTTTAAAAGTGTCCGATTTTTTCCGGCACCTTTTTTGTTTGTCATCAATTAAAAACATTTTATATGAAATTTTTATTGCGATTACTTTTAAGTGCCTTGGCGGTAGTTGTACTATCGAAGTTACTTCCAAATGTCGACGTCGACACCTATACAACCGCATTGATAGTAGCAGTGGTTTTGAGTCTTTTGAATTTTATCGTCAAACCCATAATGGTGATACTGACATTGCCCATAACCATTGTTACCTTTGGTCTCTTTTTATTGGTCATTAATGCAGCGATTATTCTGCTGGCGGACCATTTTATAGCTGGCTTCACGGTGAATGGTTTCTGGTGGGCACTACTTTTCAGCCTGCTGCTTTCATTTCTTCAATCTATTTTATTCTCCTTGTTGAAGTCTGACAAAAATAAGTCAAAATAGATTGAACCCCAGTACTTTAAAAACTTGGTTCGCGGTATAAATTATACTATTTTTGCATCCCATTTATTTTAGCAAAATCAATTAAAGATGAATATCACGAAAGAGCAGATTGATGAATTGAACGCCGTTGTAAAAGTGGCGATTACCAAAGATGACTATCAAGATAAGGTAGATAGCATCCTCAAAGACTATAAGAAACAAGCCAATATCCCAGGTTTTAGAAAGGGTCAAGTACCCATGGGGCTTATTAAAAAGCAATATGGAAAGGCAGTTTTAGTCGATGAGGTAAATAAACTACTTCAAGATAATCTAAATAAATACCTCACCGAGGAAAAATTGGATGTTCTAGGAAATCCGCTGCCGAAACAACAAGATGGTTTTGATTGGGACACTGAGAATTTTGCCTTTGAATTTGAATTAGGTCTTGCTCCTAATTTTGAAGTGCCCTTGAAAACGAAAAAGTCAATTACACATTACAAAATAGTAGCGGACAAAAAGATGGTTGACGAGCAAGTAGAACGTATTCAAAAACAATACGGAAAACTTATAAGCAAGTCGGAAGTTGGAAAAAAAGATGAAATTACAGGTTCTTTTATAAATGAAGCCGAAGAAATAGAACACAAGACTACCTTGGAACTCGATAAATTTAAAAGCAAAAAAGCGGTAGATGCTTTGGTTGGAAAGAAAGTAGGGGACACGGTCACACTAAATACCAAAGGGCTATTCAAAGATGATACGATACTTGCCACCCAGTTGGGTATTTCACAAGAGAAAAGCGAAAAATTGAAAATCGATGTTTCTTTCATCATTGAAGAAATCAATGAACGGGAACCAGCGAAACTTGATCAAGAACTTTTTGATAAATTGTTCGGAAAAGATGAAGTGACTTCCGCTAAAGAATTGAACGATCGTATTAAAGAGGATTCAGAAAAACAATTTGAGCAACAGTCTGACCAAAAGCTTTTGAATGATGTTACTGAATACTTTATAGAGAACACCAAATTCGATCTGCCAGCTGGCTTCTTAACAAAATGGATTCAGATGACGGGCGAAAACCCATTGACCGAAGAACAAGCAAGTGAAGAATATGAGAAGTCTGAAAAAGGTCTTCGTTACCAGTTAATAGAGGGCAAAATAATAAAAGACCACGGCCTTCAAGTGCAATTTGATGAGCTTAAGGAATTCGCCAAAGGTTTCATCAAATCGCAGATGGCCCAATATGGCCAATTGAATCCGCAAGAAGAAGAGTTGGATAATATCGCGGCTAGGGTTTTAGGAAACCAAGATGAAGTAAAGCGTTTGTCAGAACAATTGATGAGTCAAAAATTAATGAACCTATATAAAGAAAAAGCAAACCTTAAAGAAAAGGAAGTTACTTACGAAAACTTCGTTAAGGAAGTTTACGGGTAACGAACCGGTTTCAAAAGTATTAAGTATCTTTACGGTGCCGAAAATCTATTTTTCGGCACCTTTTTTATTTATAATATTCAACGAAAAACGAATGGATTACGGAAAAGAATTCAAAAACTACGCGATAAACCACCAGGGCATCAATAGCACCTATTATGACAAGATCATGAGCAGCATGTACCCGATGAACATGACGCCCAATATCATCGAAGAGCGACAATTGAATGCAATTGCCATGGATGTCTTCTCGAGGCTAATGATGGACCGGATTATATTTTTGGGTACTGGTATCAATGACCAAGTTGCTAATATCGTTCAGGCGCAACTCTTGTTTTTAGAGAGTGCCGACGCATCAAAAGACATACAGATTTATATCAATTCGCCAGGAGGCAGTGTTTATGCTGGTTTGGGTATATATGACACCATGCAATTTATCAAGCCTGATGTAGCGACTATCTGCACAGGAATGGCAGCCTCAATGGGTGCCGTACTTTTATGTGCAGGCGAAAAAGGCAAGCGTAGCGGTTTGACCCATTCACGAGTTATGATACATCAACCTATGGGCGGAGCTCAAGGTCAAGCCAGCGATATCGAAATCACGGCAAGGGAGATTTTGAAATTGAAAGAAGAGCTGTACCAAATTATTGCTCAGCATTCGGGCCAAACCATCAAAAAAGTTCATGAGGATAGTGACCGTGATTATTGGATGAAAGCCGATGAAGCTAAGAAATATGGTATGATCGACGAAATTTTAGTCAGGGATAGAGACTAATTTCGACAAATTAGGTGTATTTAGGCTAATCTCCTAGATGAGGATAAACCAAAAACGCTTTTGCGGCGTTAGAGTTTGTAAGACAACAACTATTATGGCAAAGGAAAATCTAGAATGCTCATTTTGTGGTAGAAAAAAACCGGAGACCAATCTTTTGATTGCCGGACTTGATGCGCATATATGTGATAGATGTATAGAACAGGCACATGGTATAGTTGCCGAAGAAAGCAAGCAGACCAAAACCAATGATCTTTCATCAGAACTTGTTATCAAGAAACCAAAAGAAATCAAAGATTTTCTTGATACTTATATCATTGGCCAAGAACGCACAAAGAAAGTTATGTCCGTGGCGGTTTATAATCACTATAAAAGACTTTTACAGCCACATGCCAAAGAAGACGATGTTGAGATTCAGAAAAGTAACATCATCATGGTCGGGCAGACAGGTACTGGAAAAACCCTAATGGCAAAGACAATTGCCAGAATGCTAAATGTACCACTGGCGATAGTTGATGCAACTGTTTTGACCGAAGCGGGTTATGTAGGGGAAGATGTCGAAAGTATTTTGACACGCCTCTTACAAGCCGCCGATTACAATCTCGAGAAAGCAGAGCGCGGTATTGTGTTCATCGATGAAATTGATAAAATTGCGCGTAAAAGCGACAACCCTTCAATTACAAGGGATGTTTCTGGGGAAGGTGTTCAACAAGGGCTTTTAAAACTTTTAGAAGGCACTGTAGTTAATGTACCACCAAAAGGAGGAAGAAAACATCCTGATCAGAAGTTCATCGAAGTCAATACCGAAAACATCCTCTTTATAGCAGGCGGTGCTTTTGATGGTATCGAAAGAGCGATTACCAAACGATTGAACATGCAGGCCGTAGGATATAGTGCTGTCTCTTATACACATCTGACGCTGCCGACGACCTGTAGAGTGTGGGGGGGTGGG
>JARFRH010000228.1 GCA_029287355.1 Maribacter sp.
AGGCTTCTTGTTGAGCTTGAAGATGCTATTTTACAGGAGTTTGATTTGAAACAAATTCAACTTTTGTACTAAAACATATAACTCAAATCTTTGATAGATTCTCGGAAAGAGCACCTATGAAGTTGGTAATTGGGGATTTGATCATCATGGCCATCATGGCGTTGAACTTACCCTCAAAACTTAATTTCACATCGGTTTCAGAACCATCTTTATCTGAAATGTCAGCGGTCAGGGTGAATGGCAGTTTCTCGCTGGCGGCACCTAAGACTAACTGACTGAATTCGGTCTGGCTTTTTCGTTCCAAAACTATTTCGGGCATACCTTTGAGGGCAAACAAAAATCGGTCTTCGGATAGCACTTCGAACTTATCAATATTGTCGGGCATGAGTATTTCAAAATTTTTAAGATCTGATAAGAACTCAAAAACTTCTTTGTTGCCTTTTGCTATGGTTTTCTCTGAGGTTTCTAAATACATGAATTATGGTTTCCAAGTAGATGGGTTTTCCCTCCACTCCATTAGGGTTTGTAGTTGTTCTTCTCGAATGTAACCTGTTTCTGATGCTAAATTAGCTAAATGTTGGTAATCACTTAAGGTATGCAAGTCGATATTCTCATTTTTGAAATTTTCCTCGGCTATGTGAAATCCATAAGTAAAGATGGCAACCATGCCTTTGATGTTGGCTCCACCCGCTTTCAGGGCTTCAACAGCATTAAGACTGCTTTTTCCCGTACTAATCAAATCTTCGATAACAACAACACTTTGATTCTTTTCTAAGACCCCTTCGATTTGATTTTGTCTACCATGAGACTTCGCTTCAGGTCTTACATAAATGAACGGAAGGCCCAAATATTCGGCTACTAACATACCAATTCCGATTGCTCCTGTTGCCACACCGGCTATGACATCGGGTTTGCCGTAAAGTAATTCAACCTGCTTTCCGATTTGCTCTCGCACATAAGTTCTAATAATAGGATATGAAAGTATGATTCTGTTGTCGCAATAAATCGGTGATTTCCAACCAGAGGCCCAAGTAAAAGGATTTTCGGGTTCCAATTTTATTGCATTAATTTGCAGAAGAAGTTCGGCTGTTTTTTTGGCAGTGTCTTTGTTTAAAATCATGACGCAAATGTATAAAGTTTTTGTCAATGAGTTGCCCCTCATATTAACAAATAAACTCTCCGAAACAGCAAATGGGGAATACTTTTTGCTTAATGAGAATGCCATTCAAGAAGCGATCGATGCTTTACGGAAAAAGAAGCTTGCAGAAGCATATATCTATCACCCTAATCATGAGGAAATCTTAAAAAAGTTCACTAAGAAAATTCCTTTAGAGGTAGCCGCAGGGGGCGTTGTGACTAATAAAAAAGGAAAGGTCCTCTTTATTTATAGAAATGATAAGTGGGATCTTCCAAAAGGTAAATTGGATAAAGGAGAGACTATCGTGGAATGTGCCATACGTGAGGTAGAGGAAGAAACTGGGGTAAAAAAACTCAAAATCGAAAATTTTTTAAAAACCACCTATCACGTTTTTAAAAGGAATGGCACCTACAAGCTTAAAGAGGTGCATTGGTTCGCAATGAAAACTTCTTATGAAGGTAAATTGAAAGGGCAGAAGAGTGAAGGAATCGCGAAGGTCAAATGGAAGGGGCCTGACAAAATCAAAAAAGCTTTGGAGAATTCATATACGAATATCAAAATTTTATTTGGGCATTAGTTTTCAATTCGGCAACACTTATTTTTTTTAAAATACGCTATGCTGGGTACTGAAGATGATCTGGTTCGTAGTTTTCCGATTACTTGAAAAGTGAAGTAGCCCTCACGCTTATAAGTGACTACATACAGCGGGTAGCCGCTATCCGTAGCACCAATGGTCTGAATATTTTATTTCGGGAAATTCCTTAACCAATAGAGCATAAAAATCGACGATTTAAATATAGGTGGCCGTTTCTATTTCTTCGGAAAGCTCCAAATGTCTTTGAAAACCAACCGCTTTATCTTCTTGCTTTGTTTTGCAACCCCTTAATAACAGCATGAAAAGAATCGATGCCATTACCCTTATGACTTTTATGACACTAAATTATTCAAAAACAATATGCATTTGTTCGTCAAGCCGCAGTTGTTATTTCCGCTAGATTTTCTTTGCGCAGCGGTTTGTTGTTATAGGTAATAGTATGATGGGTTTGACTTTTATAGCTTATCCATCTGTCATAATCGGCAGTGTCGATGGAAGAGGTCACAATGTTGACCCGTATGCCTTTTTTGATAGGCAGTCTGATAAACTCCTCTAAGAATTGCCAACCATCCATAATGGGCATATTAATGTCCAGAAAGATCACTTCAGGAAGGGGTTGAACAGTAGCTACCCGATTTTTCATCTCATTGATTGCCAATTGACCATTTGCGAAGGTGTCAATGGTATTACATCTCACTACGGATTCCAATATTTTCCGTATTCCGAAAACAGTAATTGGGTCATCGTCGATGATACATATAGAATTAATCGTTTTCATTGAAGTATATTTTAAATGTTGTACCCTGGTCTACTTTGCTCTCAACGGATACTTTACCGTTCATTGCTTCAATTTGGTTTTTTGTGATGTATAACCCAATACCACGGGCGTCTTCACTGTCATGAAAAGTTTTATACATACCAAAAAGCTTATCCCCATATTTTTTCAGATCAATACCGAGGCCATTATCTTGAATACTTAAAACCGTGTATCCATCGTTGCTTATCGCATTCAATTTAATAATGGGCTTTCTTTTTGGTGATCTATATTTTATAGCGTTGGTCAGAAAATTCATCAAGATACTTTCAAGGTAAGCCGGTATAACTTTTACGGTGACCTTGGAATCGATTTTGTTGATTAGTTTGACTTGATGCTCTGTAAACTTTGTAGTCAGGTTTTGTTTGGCACTTGTTATTTCCTTATTTAGATTAATCGATTTTTTTACTAAACCGGTTTTTGAACTAATATCAACAACTTCATTCAAGTTATCTAATGTTTCTAATAGGTTGTCTGATGAATTGGTGAGCATTCCTATTATTTTTTGCTTTTCCGTTTCATCCTTTTCATTGGTTAGTAAATCTAGCAACATGGAAAAATTTGCGGTGTGCGATCTTAGATTGTGAGAGACAATATGTGCGAAATTGATTAATTTTTCATTTTGGAGCGAGGCTACCGAAATAAGTGCTTCAAGTTCTTTTTCTTTTTGTTTCAATTCGCTAATGTCGATACTGATACCTACAAGGCCATAAGCACTTCCATCACGATTGACCAAAGGTATTTTTGAAGTTAAGAACACCGTTTTTGTGCCATCTTTTTTGAAACTCTCCGTCTCTTGCCTCAACATGGGCTTGAGGGTTTTTATAACCTTTAGGTCTTCGTTTCTTGATATTTTAGCGGATTCGTAATCATACAATTCAAAGTCGTCCTTTCCAAGAATTTCAGATTCTTTTGTGGCTCCACAATACTTCATTTCAGATTTATTGACCAGTATTTTTCTTGAATCAAGATCTTTGATGAATATATTTAATGGCAGATTATCGATTAGTGTTTTTAATTGATACTCGTTTTCTCTTGTTTTTATTTCGGAAAGGGTAAGCGAGTTGATATTTTGAATAGTACCTATTAGACCAGTAAATTCACCATTCACGTTTATGGGCTTTCCAGAAATAATCACCCATATCTCATTACCTTTAGCTGTTATTAATTGCAGTTTTTCACTCCATGCGGTCTGATCGTTAATGGATTTTTGTACCGTCATTGCAAGCGTATTTCTACTGTGACCCGATTTGTAGAAATTTGTGGCCTTTTCTAAGTTGGGAATATAATCCAAAGGAACCTCATGAATTATTTTTGTCATTTCTGACCAGTTCAATTCGTCATCCGCGAATCTGTATTCCCACAAACCTATTTTAGCAATATCAGACATTTCATTGGATAGCATATGAAATTTGTCCAATTGAACTTCATTGTGCATTCGTTGACTCACTTTTTCGCTTTGAATAATCCATCCGACAACATTCTCTTTATCATCATGCCAAGCCGTCTTAAGTAATTCAATCCACTTTTCATTACCCGTGTTATCAAGGTAACTCCCCACCCTTGGTTGGCCAGGTTCACCCTTCAAGCACTTTTGCAGTACTTTTTGCCAATCTTTATTGTGGTGACTAAAAAGGTGCGTTATTGACATTCCGATACAAGACTCGGCCAATGGTGAAAAGTCAGTCACCCACTTGTCGGAAGCAAGTATGATATTCTCCTTCATATCGATAAAAACAATTGCCTGTGGCAGTTGTTTTATGAGGTAATTGTCGGTATGAAATGTACTCCTTTGAAGCATTATTATAAGTAATTACTTACAAAGTAGCTATAAATCAAAGGTATATCGAAAATTTTGTTGTGAATAGGGTAAATATAGTGGTGATAAGCCGTAAAGCTATTGGAAAATTCGAATATTGAATATGTTTAGATGTAAATTCTTACACCGTATAAATTTACTTTGCTCTGACCGAAGCAGGAACAAGACCTGTGTAGTCTCCCCCGTTTCTAATAACATCGCGAACAATAGAAGAACTGATATATGATTTACCGGAGGACGTTAATAAGAATACCGTTTCAATTTCGGAAAGTTTGCGATTGGTATGTGCTATGGCTTTTTCGAACTCGAAATCTGCAGGGTTCCGTAATCCTCTCAAAATAAAATTTGCATTTATTTCTTGACAGAAGTCAACAGTGAGTCCTTTATAAGTTAATACTTTGATCTTGGGCTCATCTTTAAAAGCATCCTTCACAAATTGCATACGCTCCTCCAAGGAGAACATGTATTTTTTTTCAGCGTTAATGCCGATTGCAATAATCAATTCATCGAAAAGGGTAATACCCCTTCTGATGATATCATCATGGCCAAGGGTAAGAGGATCGAATGAACCGGGAAAAATTGCTCGTCTCATAGTGTAAAGTTATGGGTTTTGTTTCAAAGCCTCTTCAATGGCGCTTTCAAACAGTTGTGCTAAAGAAATGCCCGCTACACCAGCTTGCTGTGGCAGAATGCTTTGCTCGGTCAGGCCAGGTGTGGAATTCATTTCGAGCATATAGGGCTCTTCGCCGACAAAAATGAACTCACTTCTTGAATATCCCGTCATCTTTAAAATATCGTAAGCACGTTTCGCTATTTCCGTCACTGTTTTTTCTTGTACTTCGGTAATTCTAGCTGGAGTGATTTCCTTCGACTTTCCCTGATATTTGGCCTCATAATCAAAGAAATCATTTTCGGTGATAATTTCGGTTATAGGAAGTACTTTAGTTTCTCCTTTATATTTGATGACCCCAACGGAAACCTCTGTTCCGTCTAAAAAAGCTTCAATAATGATTTCATCATCTTCATTGTAGGCATTCTCGATAGCAGCTATCAATTTATCTTTTTCATATACTTTTGATATGCCGAAACTGCTTCCTGCCTTATTGGCTTTAACAAAACAAGGTAGCCCCACCTTTTTTATTATTTCATCCGAATTGATTTCATCGCCCAAGTTGAGATAGTACGATGCAGCTGATTTTATTCCGTAAGGCTTCAAGACACTTAATAAATCCCTTTTATTGAAGGTGAGTGCAGCTTGGTAGTAATCACAAGATGTCTGGGGAATGCCCAATAAACTAAAGTACGCCTGCATTAAGCCATCCTCTCCTGGAGTACCGTGAATTGAATTGAACACGCAGTCAAATTTTAAGGTTTCAGACTTCAATGCTACTGAAAAGTTGCCCCGATTTATCGGGTACTCATTTCCGGAATCATCAACATAGGCCCATTTATCCTTTAAAATGTGGATACGATAACTTTCATATTTTTCGGTATCTAAATACTTGTGCACGACGTTACCGCTTTTGAGCGATATCTTATACTCACTTGAATAGCCACCCATGATGATAGCAATCTTTTTTTTCATTTCGAATCTATATATGGTACAGAACAGTTCAAAGTAAAGAAAAAAGAATAGGGAAAGTTTCGGTTGGTAATAATTTTTTTGAATTTGAAGTTTTGTAAACCAATAATTAATAGAGTTCTATCGTTAGTAATAGGGCATTTCCTATATTTGTCATGTTAACTGTACTGCATGCGAAATTTTTTCAATTTTCTTAGAAGTAGAACTTTTCTAATTCAGCTTGGGTTGGCATTAGTGGTATTGATTATTTTAGTTTTTTTACTCCTAGGCTGGTTAAAGAGTACTACCAATCATGGAGAGTTCGTTGAAGTGCCTGACTTTTCAAAAATGTCGGTCATGGATATGCGAAAGGCAGTAGAAGATGCTAATTTGCGTTATGAAGTATTGGATTCGGCAAATTACAATCCTGATTATCCTAGGTTTTCGATTATAGATCAAGATCCGAAATCCGGTAATAAGGTAAAGCAAGATCGAAAGATTTATTTTACCGTAAATCCGTCGGGTTATAAAAAAGTTACTGTGCCAAATGTAATACAAGTGACACAACGCAATGCCTCATCAATGCTTCGGGCCGTTGGTTTAGATGTACAGCGAACCTCTTATATTGATCAAATAGGTAAGGATATGGTCTACTATATTAAATACAAAGGCAAACAAATCAAGCCGGGGGATAAATTGCCCAAAACCTCTAAAGTTGAATTGGTTTGCGGCAATGGCACTATTGGTGGGCGCGCACAAATCAAGGCAGATTCCGAATAATTATGGAACCCGACAACAGTCCTGAACTACAAGAGGACGAACTTTTTGAACATCATAGGTTCATAGCTTCTAAAGGACAAGAACCGCTTCGTGTGGACAAGTTCTTGATGAACTTCATTGAAAATGCTACACGCAATAAAATACAAAAGGCCGCTAAAGATGGTAATATTTGGGTAAATGGTACCATCGTAAAGCAGAACTACAAAGTAAAAGCAGGGGATGAAGTGAAGGTGCTTTTTGAACACCCCCCACATGAGTTTTTACTAGTGCCTGAAGATATTCTCTTAGACATTGTATATGAGGACGAGGTACTATTGGTAGTTAACAAACCGGCAGGTATGGTGGTGCACCCGGGCCATGGTAACTATTCTGGTACACTTATCAATGCACTGATTCACCACATTGATAACCTTCCTGTAAATAGCAATGAAAGACCTGGTCTTGTGCATCGAATCGATAAAGATACTTCTGGACTTTTATTGGTGGCAAAGACCGAAGCTGCAATGACCCATTTGGCAAAACAGTTTTTCAACAAGACTTCCGAACGTGAATACGTCGCATTGGTCTGGGGTAATATGGAAGATGACGAAGGTACTATCGAGGGGCATATTGGGAGACATCCGAAGAACAGATTGCAAATGCATGTTTTTCCTGAGGGCGAAGCAGGCAAGGATGCCGTGACGCACTACAAGGTGTTAGAGCGGTTGGGGTATCTTACCTTGGTTTCGTGCAAGCTGGAGACTGGGCGAACACATCAAATACGGGCTCATATGAAGTATATTGGGCATACCTTGTTCAATGACCAGCGTTATGGAGGAGAGAAGATCTTGAAGGGTACAACCTTTACCAAATACAAACAGTTTGTCGAAAACGCATTCAAAATTCTTCCAAGGCAGGCACTTCATGCAAAAACCTTGGGCTTTGTGCATCCCGTCACTGGTAAGATGATGCGTTTTGATTCAGAAATACCTGAGGATATGGCGAACTGTATCGAAAAATGGAGGCATTATTCAAAGCATAGCCAATAGCTTATATAGGTTAATTTGATAGTAGCATCAAGAACTACTTTTTAGCTGCGTTGGTTTTCAAAAAAATTGCGACTATTTTTACTTTAAAATAGATGAAATGAAAATTGTTATCTCTCCGGCTAAGTCTTTGGATTTTGAAACAGCCTTGCCATTAGCGACTTTTTCACAACCAATTTTTTTGGAGCAATCTGAGAAGCTCAACAAGGTTTTGGTGAAGAAAAAGCCAAAGGTCTTGTCAAATTTAATGGGCATTTCCGATAATCTTGCGCAGCTCAATTGGGAGCGGAACCAACAATTTTCAAGACCCTTTACTACTGAAAATGCCCGACCTGCGGTTTATGCCTTTAATGGCGACGTATACCAAGGTTTGGACGCGTATTCCATTTCAGAAAAAAAAATGATAGAGTTGCAGCGAACCTTGCGCATACTTTCTGGATTATACGGCATATTGAAACCTTTGGATTTAATTCAACCCTATCGTCTCGAAATGGGAACGCAATTGAAAGTAGGCCGAAAAAAGAACCTTTACGAATTTTGGAGAAAAGAGGTAACAGGTCAATTAAATTCGGAATTGGAAGATGATGAGCTTTTCATAAATCTTGCCAGTAATGAGTATTTCGGGGCAGTTGATACCAAAATTTTAAAGGTGCCGGTGATTACTCCGATTTTCAAAGATTGGAAAAACGATAAACTCAAGGTCATCAGTTTCTTTGCAAAAAAAGCACGTGGGTCGATGGTGAGATATATCATTGATTCAAATGCCAAAACCTTGGAAGATATTAAGGGTTTTGATGATCATCATTATATCTATAGTAAAGAACACACCTTGAAAGAGACTGAGCCGGTCTTTATTCGATAGAATATTTTTAGAAAGTATTCGTTTTATAAGTACTACTTAAAAAGTTGTGTCTTATGAAATCAGTGGGCTCATTAATTCTTTTCTGCGTTATCGTTCTTTTTTCATGTACGGATCGTGATGATAATTTAGAAGGTGTTCAAATACGCGTTCAAAATACGACCGGTACTGCCTTTACGGAGGTGGTTATTGATTCTTTGGTATTTTCGGATATGCAGCCTGACGAAATAGCTTTTTACCAAAAATATGATGGTCTTGATCTACCACAGAG
>JARFRH010000231.1 GCA_029287355.1 Maribacter sp.
TGTTTTGACAATGTCTTTTATGGTACCCTTACAAGCACAAACAGCTGATGAAATCTTGGATAGCTATTTTGAAAACACTGGTGGACTTGAAAAATGGAAAAGTATCGAAGGGGTCAAAATGATCGCCAAAGTCAACCAACAAGGTATGGAGATTCCGTTGGAAATCGTTCAACTGAGCGACGGTCGCCAATTGACAATAGTTAACTTTCAGGGCAAAGAAATCAAGCAAGGTGTTTTTGATGGTGAAACTTTGTGGAGCACGAATTTCATGACTATGAAAGCCGAGAAAAGCGATGCCGAATCCACGGCGAACTTTAAATTGAATGCAAACGACTTTCCTGACTCGTTTGTTGATTATAAAGAAAAAGGATACACCGTCGAATTATTAGGCAAAGAGACCATTGACGGTGCAGAAACGTTTAAAATCAAGTTAACGAGAGAGCCCGTAACTGTAGATGGTAAGCAAGAAGAGGATGTCAGTTTCTACTTTTTCGATACTGAGAACTTTGTTCCTATCGCCATGCAATCTGAAATCAAATCAGGTCAAGGTAAAGGCATGGTTCAAGAAATCACGATGAGCGATTATCAAGAAGTAGACGGGCTTTATTTTGCTTTTGCAATGACCCAAGGTGTCAAAGGGCAACCAGGAAGTCCATTGACCATTGAAAGTATTGAACTCAACCCAACCGTTGAAGCGGCAGCTTTTGCTTTTCCAGATGAAATGGAAGGCGAGAAAAATTAACTACAACTTTTAAAAGACCCTTTTTTTTAAAGGGTCTTTTTCTTAAAATCAGCAACAATGAAACAACTAATCACAATTGTGGCCCTAATTGGGCTGATGTTTCCCTATACAACAAACGCACAGGACAAAAATAATGACGGTAAGGCACTATTCGGTGATATGACCGCGCGTCACATAGGCCCAGCCTTGATGAGTGGGCGTATCAATGATATGGAAGTACACCCTACTAATAGTCGCATTATTTATACAGGTACTGCCGGCGGGGGTGTCTGGAAGTCAAACGACTCGGGTACTTCTTTCAATCCGATTTTTGATGATTATTGTCAGTCCATTGGGGCGGTGACGCTTGATCCTAACGACCCTGACAATACCATTTACGTCGGCACGGGCGAAACGTGGACCCGAAATAGTGTTTCTATTGGTGATGGATTGTACAAATCTGTTGACGGGGGCGCCAACTGGAATAAAATAGGACTTGAAAAGTCGGAACGTATCGCGAATGTTATTGTCAACCCTAAAAACTCAAATGAAATCTATGTAGCTGTTTTAGGCGCATTATGGGGTGATAGTGAAGAGCGAGGGGTCTATAAGTCGACAGATGGTGGCGATACTTGGAATAAACTATTGTATGTAAATGCCAAGACGGGTTGTGCGGATTTAGCGATGGACCCAACCGACCCCAATATTTTATATGCTTCTATGTGGGAATTCAGAAGAACAGGTTGGGGCTTTGAATCAGGAGGTAGCAACAGTGCGCTCTATAAATCAACGGATGCTGGGGCAACTTGGAAAAAAATCCATAGTGGTTTCCCTTCAGGAAAATTGGGAAGACTAGGTATTGCCGTAGCGCCTTCAAAACCGAGCGTACTTTATACGGTAATCGAAGCGGAAAAGGACGAACGTAAAGGATTATACCGCAGTGATGACGCAGGGGAAAGCTGGAAACAATTGAACAACGATTTCGACATTACAGTGCGGCCCTTCTATTTTTCAAGAATCGTGGTAGATCCTAGGAACGAAAATGTTGTGGTCAAAGGGGGGTTGTTCGGTTCCATATCTAGAGATGGCGGAAAAACCTTCAAAAGTCTCGGTGGTATGCACAGTGATATACATGATATTGCTTTTAGCATCAAAGATTCCGATATTATGTACGTGGGAACCGATGGTGGTGTATATCGCTCTTGGGATGGCGGCACTAATATGGAAATCGTTGAGAATCTTCCGCTATCACAGTTTTATCATGTGAGCGTTGACGATGCTACGCCTTACAATGTTTATGGAGGTCTTCAGGACAATGGTTCTTGGTACGGACCCTCCTCTTCTCCTGGAGGTGTCGAAGCTAGGGATTGGAATTCCGTTGGATTTGGTGATGGTTTTCGTGTATTGAAACATCCTTCAAAGAACATTATTTATTCCGAGATGCAGGGAGCGGAAAATGTTTGGCGCTATGATGTAGACAGAAAATTATCAAAGACCATTCAACCCCTAGCGACGAAAGGAGTTCCAAAGTTGCGGTTTAACTGGAATGCCCCAATGGCAGTGAGCACCCATCAACCCGACCGTTTTTATATGGGAAGTCAGTTTCTTCATAAGTCTGAGGATATGGGTAATAGCTGGAAAATCATCTCTCCGGATTTGACCACCAATGACCCCACTAAACAAACCCAAGAAGACTCTGGCGGACTTTCAAAGGACAACTCGGGCGCCGAAAATCATACTACGATATTCACCATCGCTGAATCCACTCTTGATGAAAACGTAATCTGGGTAGGTACTGATGACGGAAATGTTCAAGTAACACAAGATGGGGGTAAGACTTGGACCAATACCGTAGCCAATATTACAGGGCTTCCAAAAAATACTTGGGTATACCATATTGAGGCCAGTGTATTTGACAAAGGAACTGCTTATGCCGTTTTTGATGGACATACCCAAAATGACATGAATCCTTATGCGTATAAGACCACTGATTTTGGCAAAACTTGGAAAAGCATTATCACAGAAGGTATTGATGGCTTTGTGCGTAATATCCAAGAAGACTATGTGAATCCTGATTTGTTGTTTTTAGGAACCGAATTTGGACTATATATCGCGCTGGATGGTGGACAGAATTGGAAGAAATTTACGAACAATATGCCATCGGTTGCCGTTCATCATATTGAATTACAAAAAACGACTAATGACTTGGTGATGGGAACACATGGTCGTGGGGTAATAATTATCGATGACATATCTCCTTTACGAGAATTGAATGCAGAAGTAATGGATAAAACCTTGCATTTTTTCAAGAGTAAACCCACCGTAATCAATGAGGAAACGAGCTTCTCAGGCAATTTTGGAACCGAGACCCAGTTCGTGGGTCAAAATGCCACCAAGAACGCACAAATCAAATACTATCTCAAGAAGCGGCACACCTTTGGAAAAATGACCATGGAGATTCAAGATATGGAAGGCAATAAAATCATCGAAATAGGGCCTGGCAAATCAAAGGGAATCAATATCGTGAATTGGGGCGGCACGCTAAAGCAACCCAAAATAGCTAAGGGAAAGACCTTTTCTTTTGGCGGATTTACCTCGCCTAAAGTACCCGCGGGAACTTACAAAGCCGTATTGACCAAGGGTAAGGAAACATACGAAAATAGTTTTGATTTGGTTTATGACCAGCGTTCTCCTCTGACACCTGATGAACGTATCTTCAAGAATGAAACTACGATGAAGATGTACAATATGACGCAAGAGTTGGCTTATGTCGTCTATGAATTAGACAAAATGATTGCCAAGGCGACAGTAGATACTAATTCTAAAATGGTGGCAAAGCTAAATACCTTGAAAGAAACGCTTGTGGTCACTACTGGTGATAATTACGTAGGTGCCGAAGAACCGCAATTACGTGAGAAGATGGCAGACTTGTATAGTAAGCTAGAAGACAACTACGATAAACCTTCATCAGCAGACTTTGACAATCTGATGGTCATTTCAGAACGTTTTGAA